>JAKURX010000127.1 GCA_022451505.1 Acidimicrobiales bacterium
GCCACGACGCTGCTGCTCGACGCCATCGAGGCTGCCAGCTACGACGACGACGGCACGCTGGTCATCGACCGGGCCGGGGTGCGCGAGTACCTGAGCAACGTCCGGGACTACCAGGGCCTCACCGGCCTGTTGTCGTGCGACGAGTTCGGTGACTGTGGTTCGCAGAAGATCACCGTCATCGGCCATACCAACTCCGGTGACGTCGAGGGTTCGCTCGCCAACGTCGTCTACCAGTACGCACCTGGTGGCGGGTCGCTTGGTGAGGGCAGCCTCGTCGTACCGGCACCCAAGCCACAGAAGGGAGGGACCCTCCGTTTCGCCATCGAGGCCGATGTTGACGGTCTGAACCCCACCGCCTCGGCGATATCGGCACCCGCCGGGTACATGATGGGAGTTGCCGTCTTTGACACGCTGGTGACCGGCACCCCAGACGGGGAATGCGTGCCTTATCTGGCGGAGTCTGTTGACCACAACGAGGATTACACCTCCTGGACCTACAAGATCCGAGAAGGCGTCTATTTCCACGACGGCAACGAGGTGACAGCAGAGGACGTCGTCTACAGCGTTGAGGTTCAGCGAAACGACCCGCTGGTCGGACTGGCTGTCAAGCCGTTCTACCCGACCGAAGGCGCCTTTGAAGCCCTGGATCGATACACGGTCCGGTTCAACCTCCTTGACTCGTGGGCGAACTTCTGCCCGACGAGCCAGTTGGGATGGGTCGCCTCCAAGGCATGGCTAGAAGCTGCATTGGAGGATCCGACGCTCGACCAGAAGCCTGTGGGTTCCGGTCCTTTCCGGTTCGATTCCCGATCAGAGGACTCGGTGACTCGCTTTGTGCGAAACGAGGACTTCTGGGGTGGCGAGGTCTGGCTCGACGCAGTCGAGTTCGTGCCTGTTGTAGATCCCGACACGAGAACCGATCTCCTGTTGGCCGGAGAAGTCCACGCTCTCCATACAGGCAACGACGAGAACATCGAGATCCTCGAGAACTCAGACGGGATCTACAACCTCTTCAGCCCCAAGCCGCATGGGGGAGACGAAGGTTTCATCATGTTGAACTCGTCCATTGCCCCATTCAACGACATCCGGGCCCGCAAGGCACTGGCGTATGCCACGCCGAAACAGGACTACCTGACGCTCATTCTTGCCGGGCTCGGCAAGCCGGCTGATCAGCTGTTCGAACCAGAGAGTCCGTACCACAACCCGGCCGTCAAGCAGGAAGCCGACATGCCCGAAGAGGCAGTCGCCATGGCTGCTGAATACTGCGCTGACCTGCCAGCGAACTGCGCCAACGGCAAGATCAACATGGAGTACAAGTTCGTCGAGGGATCAGTGATCGCGCAGCGGGCGGCCGAGTTGTTCGAGAAGGGGTGGAGTGTTGCGTTCAACGTGGACTTCGACCTGAATAACCAACAGCAGCACATACAGGCAGCCGCATTGGGTAGTTACAACGCGATGGCCTGGCGCCAGTTCGGGGCGTTCGCACCAGAGGGCGACAACGTCTGGCTGATGTGTCGCACGGTGGGATTCATTTCCCTGAACTGGCCGAAGTACTGCGACGAGGATCGCGACGCCCTGCTTCTGGAAGCTGCTGCAACAAGAGACGAGGCCGTGCGCGCTCCTCTGTACCAGGAACTGGCACAGATGCTCCACGACAACTATCTGTACATCTTCTTGAATCACAACAAATGGCTGAGTTCCTTCGGCGACAACGTGCAGGGCGTGTGTGAAGGAAAGACGCCGGATGGGCACACGATCTTCTGCCCGAGTGACGGAATCAGTTCTGTGCGTTCCATGTGGCTATTAGGGGACTAGGTCCAGCACGACGTGGACATGAAAAGATTTTCGAGGAATAACTTCCAAGGGAGATGAGATTCTGGGGCCTCCGGGTGGGCATGCTCATCGCGCTTTTGCTCGCGGTGTCCATGCTCACCTTCGGAGCGATGAACCTCCTGGGCGATCCGCTGTTCAACATCCTCGGCCCGATTGCCGGTGACACCGAAAATCCGGAAAATCTCGCCAAGATCGAAGCGGCCAAGGAGCAGTTCTACCTCGACCGACCGCTGCCCGAGCGCTATGTCCGTTGGCTTGGAGACTTCGTTACCGGAGATTTCGGGGTCCGGTTCTCAGCTTCCGGACAACCACCGGTAAGTGAGGTCATCAAGGAGCGCCTTCCCCGGACACTGGCCCTTTCTGGAATGGCCATGACCTTCACGCTGGCCATCGGGATCCCGTGGGGCGTGTGGTCGGGATCAAGATCGGAAACGGCACGAGATCGCCTGTCGACCGCCGTGGCGTTCGGCTTCATATCGATGCCCAACTTCGCCCTTGCGGTGGTCCTCTACTACGTGGTTGGTCTCCGCCTCGGTTGGCTGCCCCTCAGGTTCGACGCCGGTGACCCGTTTTGGCAACGCATGCACCAACTGGTCCTTCCGGCATTGTGCCTGGCCCTAACCGGTTCCGCTGTCTACCAGCGGCTCCTGCGGACCGACATGATCACCACTCTTCAGGAGGACTTCATCTTGATGGCCCGGGCCAAGGGCCTGTCTCGGAGGCACATCCTTTTCCGGCATGCCCTCCGACCATCGTTGTTCTCGGTGGTCACACTTTTCGGGATCAACGCAGGGGCCGTGTTCGGTGGGGCCCTCATCGTGGAACTGATTTTCGGAATCCCAGGGATCGGATCGTTGTTCGTCGAGTCGATCTTCCGTGAGGACTTCCCCGTGGTACTCGCCCTGGTGATGATCCTGACCGCAGGATTCGTTGTCATGAACTTCGTCGTCGACATTCTCTACTCGGTCATCGACCCCAGAGTCCGACAGTGAAGCTCACAGCCGAACCCCCGATGGATGAGTCCTCTGGAGTAGTCAAGGCGCGTCGACTCGGCCTGGGCTTCTGGCTCCCAATGGGCTGGATGATCGTCATAGTCGGTGTGGCACTGCTTGCTCCGGTTCTTCCCCTCAAGGACCCCACCGACTACTTCATCCGACCTGGAGAACGCCCGCCCTATCCACCGTCGGCCGACCACTGGTTTGGAACAGATCAGGATGCCCGCGACATGTTCTCGCGGATCATCAGCGGGGCCCGCGTCTCACTGGCCGTCGGCTTCATGACCGTCGCGATGAGTTTCATCGTCGGGGGAGCTCTAGGAATGGTTGCTGGCCTGGTCAGAGGCTGGTTTGACCGGCTCGCCTCGTTCCTCTTCCTTGCCCTGCTGTCCTTCCCGAGCCTGGTGCTGGTAATCCTCATAATTTCGTTGATCGACCGAAGTGTCCTGACCATCTCGGTGGTACTGGCCATCGGCGGTATCGCCCCAGTGGGACGGCTGGCCCGTGCCGCGACACTGAGCTTTGCCGAAAGGGAATTCGTGATCGCCGCCAGGACTCTTGGGGCACGAAACTCCCGCATCCTCTTTCGAGAACTTCTCCCCAACGTCGTCATTCCCATGGGAGCCCTGGTGCTCCTAGGAGTGGCCGCGGCCATCGTGGCCGAGGGCGGCCTTGCGTTCCTCGGCCTGTCAATCGAGAAGGGAGAGACGTGGGGGAAGCTCATTCGTAACGGCTCGGGAAGCAGGGTCCTACGAGGCTCTCCGTGGGTTGCCTTTGGTCCGATCACCGTGATGTTTCTCACCCTCGCGTCGATCAACTACATCGGCGACTACCTCCGCGACTTCTTCAACGTCCGAGAAACAGGCCTCGGACAATGACCGGCCGACAGGCGCCCCTGCTGAGTGTCCGGGACCTAAAGGTGGTATTTCCGACCCCGATCGGGATGGTGCACGCCGTCGACGGGGTGTCCTTCGACCTGGAAGCCGGCCAGTCCATGGGGATCGTCGGGGAATCCGGTTCCGGCAAGACAGTGACGGCCAAGACCCTGATGAACCTTCTTCCCTCCTATGCCCTGGTCGACGGTTCGGTCAACTTTGACGGTCGTGACCTACGCGCCCTGGCCGCCGAACGGAAGACCGAGAAGCACCTCTGGGGTGTCGAGATCTCCATGGTCTTCCAGGACCCGATGACATCGCTCAATCCGGTCAAGAAGGTCGGCGAACAGATCGCCGAGTCAGTGCGCTATCACCTCGGACAGACGAGAACGGCAGCACGCCGCCAAGCAGGCGACCTACTCGAACAGGTAGGGATTCCCGAACCGGGAAGAAGGCTCGACGAATACCCCCACCAACTATCAGGAGGCCTCCGCCAACGGGTAGTGATCGCAGCAGCCCTGGCGTGCGAACCACGGGTACTCATCGCCGATGAACCCACCACGTCGTTGGACGTCACCGTCCAGAAGCACATCTTGGACCTG
>JAKURX010000128.1 GCA_022451505.1 Acidimicrobiales bacterium
GCGGCGTCGGGATGGGGGCCGCCGAGGATGGCCGTGTAGGCGGCGACGGCCCGCTCAGCGAGGCTGCGGTCCGTGGCCCGCCGGGACATAGGGGTGACAGGACCCGGCCAGAGGCCGTAGTTGATGGCCGCGGCAGCGTCCGAGGCCCGGGCGGCATCGAACAGGTCGGGAAGCGGTCGGACCTGAAGGAACGGCGCCTCTTCCAGCACGCCCAGTACCAAATCCAGGGTTAGGGGGTCCACGGGTTGGCCGTCTGGGGCGGTTAGCACAGCGGTCCGGGTAACCGTCGGATCAGACCAGGCCAGGAGGGCGAGATCGGCCACCAGGTACTGGGCGGCCGAGACGGCGCCCTGAGAATGAACCAGGTGGTGGGCCAGGTTGGGGTCGGCTACCAGGGCGGTACGGGCTGCGCCGTTGCCGGTCACTAACCGGGCGGGCAGGGTTGCCTCAGCCGACGCCGCCAGCGGGCGAGGGTTGAGGTGGTCAGCGGACACGATGAACCGTTCGGCTCCCAGTTGGCTCAGGAGGTCCAGGGTGTCGGGTACGGCGGTGTGGGGGAGCACGACGATCGAGCGATCGGGTACCACGCCCAGGAGGTCGGCCAGCACCTGGTCGCCGTGGTCGACCAGGTCTCGGTGCACGTCGGGCCGACCGGCCCGTCTCCAGGCCTCGGGGTCGGCGGTCACGAAGGGCGCAGATTGGAAGCGGAGGCCTGCGGTGCCGGCCCGTACCAGGTCAGCCAACAGCCGGGCATGGTCCAGGTCGTCGGACCGGGCCAGTCCGAGCACGGTGGCCGGCGGGAGGCGGACGTCCAGCGGAATCCCGGGATGGTCGAGAGCGGCCTGGACTACACCGTCCAGCCGGCGGATGGTGGCCTCGTCCGGCCTGAGGCTGCCGTCCGGTTGGAGGGGCGGTGGTCCGTCGATAGCCAGGCTGATACCGACCAGGAGAGGCCGGTGGGCGGCCGCCACACCCTCGGGGATCACCGGGAGGTGGACGAGGGGGGTGGTCAGGTGATCGAGGAGGCGTTCCTGGTCGTCGACCAGTGTGACAGAGAGCGGGTAGACGCCGCCCGGACGGGACTCGAGACGACCCTCAGTGCCCACCTGGAGTACGAGCGAGGCCACGCCGGCAGAATTGCGTACCTCGGTCACGGATATCTCGACCGGGTTTCCCAGCGGGGAGTCCGGCATGCCGTCCCACAGGGCCAGAAGGCTTCGCCGGTCAACGGCCCGGTGGAGTTGGAGGACCAACCTCGCCTCGTCGGCAGCCCCGGTGATCCGCAGGTCCAGTGCCAGGTCGCCGTCGTCGGCGATCCACGGTGACTGGGCGATTAGCGAGACGCTCGCCGAACCGGCCTTGGCGGCTCCCGCTGGGCTGACGGGTAGGACCAGCGTGATGGCTAGAACCCCGGCGGCCAGAAGGCGGCGGATCATCGACCTGCGGTGGAGCGCAGCACGGCCAGACCTTCGTCCCGGGGGACGAAGCCGTGGCGCTCGTAGAGAGCTTGGGCTGGTCTGTTGTCGGGCTGGGTGTTGACCCAGACGTCCCGGACCCCATGCCGGATCAGCCAGGCCAGGGCGTCGGCCAGCAGGGCGCTCCCCACGCCGACCCGCTGGTGGTCCGGGTGGACGGCCAGACGCTGGACGAACCCGATTCTGGCCGTGCGACCAGTTAGGGCGAAGCCAGCCGTCCGGCCGTGGCGTCGCACCAGCCGACGTCGGTTCACGTCGGTGGCATCACAGGCCTCGGCAAACGCCGAAGTGTCGAATCGCCAGATGTCGGTCGAGCCGGTGAACGCCGCCCCGTCCACGGCCAGGGCTTCGGCCAGGTGCCTGGCTCCGAGGCGGCGGACTCGATGGACGGCGCGGACGGGAGCCGGAGGGATGGCCGGGTCCAGGATTCGGTGGAGGAGGGCCAGGTGCTCGACGGGCCGGAAGCCGGCGACTTCGAAGGGTTGCTGGTCGTGGCGGGCCAGCGCTGTGGTCAGGACCGTGGTCACGCCCCGGTCGGCCAGGTGGACCATCATCTCGTTGATGGTTTGGTCGTCCGGTGTCGGACCGCCGACAGCGACCACCTGTACCGTCGAAGACTCGCCCCGCCACGGGCTAATCCGCAGGATTGTTCCTCGACCGGCCACCAGGTGCTCCACGTCCACGGGGCCGGAACCACCCGGAAGGCCGCGTCGTGACCGCCACAGGTTTCCGCGCGGGGTCGGGGGAGACGTTCGGACATCGATGGCCACAGGGTACGAGCCTCCCGCCGACCCCCGGGGGTCGTGGTGGCCGTAGCCCCGGAGCCGATGGAGTCTGCGGGATACGCTCGCCGAGTGTCTGTCCTTCTGGTGACTGACGAGCGATTCCTTGACCACCAGCCGGGTCTCCGTCACCCGGAACAGCCGGCCCGGTTGACCGCCGTCTGGGAGGGCCTCGACGCGGCGGGGTTGGGGGACGCCGTAATCCGCCGGGAGCCCGTGGAGGCTCCCGAGGAAGATCTCCTGCGGACCCATCCGGCGGACCACCTGGAGGCCCTTGCCGGTTTGGCCTGGTCGGGAGGAGGCCGGGTAGACGCCGATACAGCTATGGGACCGGGATCGTGGACGGCGGCCCGCCTGGCCGCCGGGGCCGGCCTGGTGGCCGTGGATAGCCTCCGAGCGGGCGAGGCCGACATGGCGTTCTGTGCCGTCCGCCCGCCGGGCCACCATGCCACGCCCACCCGGTCCATGGGCTTCTGCCTGCTCAACAATGTGGCGGTGACGGCTACTGCGCTGGCCGATGCAGGCGAACGGGTAGCCATCGTGGACATCGACGCCCACCACGGCAACGGTACCCAGGAGGCCTTCTTCGGCGACGGACGGGTGCTGTTCGCGTCGTGCCACCAGTGGCCGCTCTATCCCGGGACCGGAGCGGCCGACGAGGTGGGGACCGGAGATGGTGAGGGAACGACTATCAACGTGCCGCTGCCGGCCGGTGCCGCTGGCGATACCTACCGGCACGCCCTGGACGCTCTGATCGTGCCGGCCGTCGAACGGTTCGCCCCCGACTGGCTGCTCGTCTCGGCGGGGTTCGACGCCCACCGGGCCGACCCGTTGACCGACTTGGGATTGTCGTCGGGTGACTATGCCGACCTGATGGAACGGCTGACCGCCCTGGTGTCTCGGGGACGGCTTGTGGCCTTCCTGGAGGGCGGCTATGACCTCGGTGCGCTAGCTGACTCGGCGGGGGCCGTGGTGGCTGCTGCCCTCGGGATCCGGCATCGTCCCGAGCCGGCCACCGGGGAGGGACCCGGACGCGACGTTGTGGATGCCCAGATCTTGCGACACGGGGTGGATCAGTGAGCGCGCTGGACGGCCCAGTCCCCGCCGGCATCTTTGACGATCTGTGTGCCGCCGTGTCGCCGGTAGCTGACCGGTTTCTGGCTAACGGATTCCGGTTGTACTTGGTGGGAGGCGTCGTTCGGGACCGTCTCCTGGGTGTCGATAGCACTCCGGATTTCGACCTCACCACGGATGCCCCCCCGGAGCGGATCCGGGAGTTGATAGATGGGGTGGCTGACGCGGTCTGGCTCCAGGGTGAACGGTTCGGGACCGTAGGTATACGGCTGGGTGACCTGACGATGGAGATCACAACCCACCGTGCCGAGGCCTACATGGGCGATTCGCGCAAGCCAGTGGTCCGATTCTCCACCGATCTCTACGAGGACCTTGCCCGCCGGGACTTCACCGTCAACGCCATAGCGGTGGAGGTCGCGGAACGGAGCTTGCACGACCCGCACGATGGGCGGGCCGACCTCAGACGGGGGATCTTGCGGACGCCGCTGTCCCCCGAGGAGTCCTTCTCCGAGGATCCGCTGCGGATGTTGCGAGCCGCCCGGTTCGTGGCCCGGTATGGGCTGGTTCCCGCCGAGGGCCTGGTCGGGGCCGCCCGGTCGCTGGTCGGGCGGATGGCAATCGTGTCGGCTGAGAGGATCCGGGACGAGTTTTTCCGCCTACTGGAGGTGGAGGACCCGTCGATCGGGGTTCACCTGCTGGAGGAGATCGGCTTACTCGATGGCCTACTCCCCGAAGTTGCGGCTTTGGATGCCGGAGTGCGGAATCGGGCGTTGGAGGCTGTGGCGACGGCGACGGACGACCCGGTCCTGCGACTGGCCGTTTTGGCTCAGTCGGTCGGGGGGATGGCGTCACGCCTCGTCGACCTGCGGTTGTCCGGAACAGATGTCAGACGGATCGCCGTCCTGGTGGATGGTGCAGACCAAATCGTTGAGGGTTCGACAGACGGATCGTGGTC
>JAKURX010000129.1 GCA_022451505.1 Acidimicrobiales bacterium
CATCGGCTTCGACTCCTTCGGGCTGCCGGCCGAGAACGCGGCCATCCAGACCGGTACTCACCCCCGGATCAACACCGACGCAAACGTCGAGGCCCTCTCGGCCTCGTTGCGGCGGATCGGCGCCGTTTACGACTGGCGCCGGGCGGTGAAGAGCCACGACCCCAAGTACATCCGGTGGACCCAGTGGATCTTCCTAAAGTTCTACGAGGCGGGTCTCGTCTACCGCGACAACGCACCGGTCAACTGGTGTCCAGGCTGCCAGACAGTGTTGGCCAACGAGCAGGTCCTGGGCGACGGCACCTGCGAACGCTCTGGCGACCCGGTCGAGCAGCGAGACATGGAGCAGTGGTTCTACCGGATCACCGCTTACGCCCAGCAACTCCTTGACGACATGGACAGCGTGGACTGGCCCGAGAAGGTCAAGGTCATGCAGCGCCACTGGATCGGACGGTCGGAGGGAGCCGAGTTCGGCCTGCCGGTGGCCGAAGCTGACGGATCAGCCCGGGAGGATGTGGCGCCCCTGGCGGTCTTCACGACTCGGCCCGACACGTCGTTTGGCATGACGTTCGCCGTCATCTCCCCCGAGCATCCCCGGGTCGACGAGTTGACTACCGACAACGAGCGGGCCACCGTCGACGCCTTCCGGGCCTCGGTGGCCGGCCGCTCCGAGATCGACCGGCTCTCCACCGAGGGTTCGCTGGACAAGCGCGGCGTGGCCACCGGATGCCGGGTCGTGAACCCGTTCACCGGGCAGGCCATCCCGGTCTTCCTAGCCGACTACGTGCTCATGACCTACGGGACGGGGGCCATCATGGCCGTGCCTGGCGAGGACCAGCGCGACTGGGACTTCGCTGTTGCCCACGGCTGCGAGATCATCCGCACCGTCCAACCACCCGACGACTTTCACGGCGAGGCTTACGTCGGTGAGGGACCGGCCATCAACTCGTCGTTCCTAAACGGCCTGGAGGTGGCCGAGGCCAAGGTGGCGGCCATCGACTGGCTGGAGGCGGAGGGGCACGGTGTCCGGAAAGTCAACTACCGCCTACGAGACTGGTTGCTGTCCCGCCAGCGGTACTGGGGCTGCCCGATCCCCATCGTCTACTGCGACGGCTGCGGTGAGCAGCCGGTGCCCGTCGACCAGCTTCCGGTAGACCTTCCCGACGACGTTGAGTTCATGCCCACCGGCCGGTCACCGCTGATCACCCACGAGGGCTTCCTGAACGCCGCCTGTCCGGTCTGCGGGGGTCCGGCTCGCCGCGAGACCGACACCATGGACACCTTCGTGGACTCGTCCTGGTACTTCCTCCGGTTCGCCGATCCGTGGAACGACGAGGCGCCCTTCTCGCCCGATGCGGCAGCCCGCTGGCTGCCCGTTGACCAGTACATCGGGGGCGTGGAGCACGCCATCCTCCACCTCATGTACGCCCGCTTCTTTACCAAGGCCCTGGCCGACCTCGGCGTGGCCCCTGCAGGGCTTCGAGAACCGTTCCAACGGCTTTTCACCCAGGGGATGATCCGCCTCGGCGGCACCAAGATGTCCAAGTCGAGGGGCAACCTTGTGGCTCCCGAGGAGATCCTCGACGCCCAGGGGGCCGACGCCCTCCGCCTGGCCCACCTCCAGGTCAAGCCCCCGCAGGAGGACGTGGACTGGGAAGACTTCGGGATCGACGGGTGTGCCAAGTTTCTGGCCCGGGTTTGGCGCCTAGCTGTGCCCGGTTCGGACCTGTCCGCCGAGGCGAGGACCGGTGAGACCACCGAGGCTGACACGGAGGTCGACCGGATCACCCACCGGCTGGTGGCCCGCATAACCGACGAGTACGACCGGTGGTCCTACAACACGGCTGTCGCCGGCTTCATGGAGTTCACCAACACGCTCTACCGGTACGTACAGACTGACGACGGTCCACACGCCGCCACCCTGGATGCCGCGGTAGATGCCCTGCTCCAGGTCATGGCACCGGCCGCCCCCCACCTGTGTGCAGAGCTGTGGGAGATACGGCGGGGAGGCCACGTGCATCTGGAAGCGTGGCCCGAGGCCGACCCGGCCAAGCTGATCGAAGACATGGTCACCATGGTCATCCAGGTCAACGGCAAGGTCCGCGACCGGGTCGAGGTTTCGGCCGACCTGGATGAGGCGGGCGCCGAAGCCGCCGCCCTGGCCTCCGAACGAGTCCAAGCCGCCCTGGCCGGTGGAGAGCCCCGGAAAATCATCACCCGGCCGCCTCGCCTGGTCAACGTCGTCGTCTGAGCGGCCGTTAACGGCCTAACCGTCGTCGTGGCTGCGGAGGAACCTCTCCAGCTCGGCCGCCAGCTGGTCACCGTCGGGCAGTTGGCCCCGGACGTCGTGGAGGTCGTCGTAGGCCGCTTCCAGCTTCTCCAGCATCGTTACGTGCTCCGGGTTGCGAGCCACTAGGTCGTCCAACCGGGCCCGGGTGGCCAGGGAAGCCTCAGATAGCGGACCATCGTCGACCGTGGCCCCGGAGAGCTGTGCCAGGCCGGCAAGCAGCGCCAGGGCGGCCGGCGGATATGAGGTAGCCGAAAGGTAGTGAGGAACCTGAGCCCACAGGCCAATCGCCGGGATACCGGCCCGGCCGGCTTCCATCTCGATCACGGCCTGGACCCCGGCCGGAACCTCCACGGTGGCCGTCACGAAATCCAGACGTTCGGTGAGGTCGGCACTGCCGGCCGTACATGACAGGCGGGTTGGACGAGTGTGGGGGACGGCGGCCGGGTAGGCCCCGAGTCCGACCACCATCTGGACATCGAGCTGACGGCATAAGTCGACCACGGCCTCGGCGAAGGCCCGCCACTCGTGGTCGGGCTCCGGACCATGCAGGACCAACACATCGGTTTCGGTGGTGGACTCCAGCAGGAACAGCTCGAGAGCCGGCCACTCCATGCGGCGGCTCACGCCGTCCACCAAGTGGAGGGTGGGGCGCCGGGCCCGGTGGTCGAGCAGACGGTCGGTATCGAAGCAGGCGATCCGACGCCCCGGGTCACCCTCCAGTAGACGTTGGCGGGCCTCTGCTGCAGCGCCGGCGGCGTCTATCCAGCCGTCCAGGGCCAACAGCAGGATCGGCCCGTCCAGGGCGGGAGTCTCCAGGACCTCGACGAGAGGACGGTCAGCCACGGTCAGGTTCCCGTCGGCAGCCGGGAAGCCATCTCGTGGGCCAGGTCGGCGAGGTCGACCACCCTCTGGCCGAAGGCCGCCACCAGCCGGGGATCGTCCTGGTCGCCCATCACGCCCGCTGCGTACCGCGAGTAAACCCCCTCCACGATGCAGGCGATTCGCCAATAGGCGAAGGCCAGGTAGTAGTCCAACTCAGCCAGGTCCCGTGTTCCGTGGGTTTCGTAGAGGGAGCGCACCTCGTCGGTGGTCGGGAACCCCTCGATCGATGTAGGGGGCAGCTGCCCGCCGGTGGCCCGGCTATCGGCGTAGGCCACCATGCCGGCGACGTCGGCCAGTACGTCACCGGTGGTGCACAGTTCCCAGTCCAGGACAGATGCCACCTCGCCGCCGGCCGACATCACGCAATTGTCAAGCCGGTAGTCGCCGTGCACGATCCCGGCTCCCTGCTGGGCCGGAACCCGGGCGGCCAGCATCTCGTGGGCCTCCAACACCTGAGGCAGGTCACGGGTGGTGGATTGTTCGAACTGGGTCCGCCATCGCTTCAGCTGGCGCTCGACGTAACCGTCGTGGCGACCCAGGTCCGACAGCCCGACGGTTTCCAGGTCGACATCGTGGAGGCGGGCTAGGACCTCTACGAGGGCTACACCCATGCGCCGGCGGACGTCGACTGGGACCAAGGCGGCGTCTTCCACCGTACGCACTACCAGGCCGGGGACGAAGTCCATGACGTAAAAGGGCGCACCGGTGATCTGGTCGTCCTCGCACAGGCCGAGGACCTCCGGGACGGGGACGTTGCTGTCGGCCAGGGCGCTGATGATCCGGTACTCGCGGGCCATGTCGTGGGCGGTGGCCAGAACGTGGCCCATGGGGGGCCGCCGGAGGACCCACCGCCGGTCGTGGTCATCCGACACGGTGAAGGTCAGGTTGGAGCGCCCACCAGTGATCAGCTCAAAATGCAGGTCGCCGTCGATTCCCCCAACTCGCCCGTCGAACCACCGGAGCAGGTTGTTGTGGTTGATCCCCGCGGTGTCGGCCATCGCCCCGGGACGGTAGTGGAGGCGCACAACAGGCTGCCTACCCTGACCTCCATGGACGTCACCGACGCAACCTTCCAGACCGAGGTCATCGACCGG
>JAKURX010000013.1 GCA_022451505.1 Acidimicrobiales bacterium
GCCGCGTTGCCGCCTTCAAGGAGCGGGCATACCTGGGCAAGGCCCTGGCCGGCGCCGCCGGGATGCTGTCGGAGACGGTGGGCCACCTGGAGTTCCTGACCGCCCCTTCTATGTCCATCCGGGGCGGGACCGACGAGGTACAGCGCAACATCGTCGGGGAGCGGATACTGGGCCTTCCCGGTGAACCGCGAGTCGACAAGGACGTGCCGTTCTCCGCCCTGAGAAAGAGCCACTGATGCGGGCCGCTGTCATCACCGCCCACGGCGGGCCCGAGGTGCTCCGGGTTACCGACGTTCCGGAGCCTGTCCCTGGCTCGGCCGAGGTGCTGGTCGACGTGGTGGCCAGCGCGCTGAACCGGGCCGACCTGCTGCAGCGCATGGGTCTTTACCCGGGTCCACCCATGGACCCCGAGGTGCCGGGCCTGGAGTTCGCCGGCCGGGTGGTAGCCACGGGCGACGGGGTCACCCGGTGGGGTGCCGGAGACCCGGTGATGGGGATCACGGCCGGCGGCGGCCATGCCGAACGGCTGGTGGTCCACCAGGACCAGGCCGTTCGAGTGCCCCGGGGCATGGATCTGGCTATGGCCGGTGCCCTGCCGGAGGTTTTCATCACCGCCTGGGATGCCCTAGTCCTGCAGGGCGGGCTGTCAGCCGGGGGCACGGCCCTGGTCCACGCCGGTGCCTCGGGGGTGGGGACGGCGGCCATCCAGCTCTGTCGAATGGCTGGCGCCGAGGTCCTGGTTACCGCCTCGGCGGGCAAAGTCGACCGGTGCCTGTCTCTGGGCGCGACCCGGGCCGTCGACTACGCGTCTGAGGACTGGGTGGCTGCGGTGGCCGACCACACCGCGGGACGCGGGGTGGACGTCGTCCTCGACGTCGTCGGCGCTGACTACCTAGACCGCAACCTGGATGCCCTGGCCGTCGGCGGGACCATCGTCCAGGTGGGGGTCATGGGTGGCGGATCGGCCACCTTCGGCCTGGGCAAGATGCTGTTCCGGCGGGCCACCCTGGTCGGGACCACCCTGCGGGCGCGGTCCCTGGACGAGAAGGTGTCCGTCAGCCGGGCCTTCGAGGACCGGGTCGTTCCCGGCTTCGAGGACGGTCGGCTGGAGGTGGTGGTGGATCGGCGGTACCCCCTGGACGACATCGCCGAGGCCCACGCCTACATGGAGACCAACGCCAGCGTGGGAAAGATCGCCCTGGACGTGGCCGCCTCCTGAGCCCGGTCGCCGGCTCGACTGGTCAGCGGCCGTCGATGTCTGGCACGTCCCGATCGGCGGGGCCGATGTAGCGCTGGCGGGGACGGGCGATGCGCGAGTTGCGGGAGAGCATCTCGTCCCAGTGGGCCAGCCATCCTGGCGTCCGACCGATGGCGAACAGCACGGAGAACATCTCGGCTGGGAACCCCATGGACTGGTAGATGAGGCCCGAGTAGAAGTCGACGTTCGGGTAGAGGCTCCGCTCCACGAAGTACTCGTCGGCCAGCGCCACCTCCTCGAGTTTCAGAGCGACGTCTAGCAGCGGGTTGGTGCCCGTCACCTCGAACACTCGGTGGGCAGTGTCCTTCAGGATCTTGGCCCGGGGGTCGTAGTTCTTGTAGACCCGGTGGCCGAATCCCATGAGCTTCTGCTCGCCGGCCTTCACCCCGGTAATGAAGTTGTCGACGTTCGAGTAGTCGCCGATCCCCTCGAGCATCCGCAACACCGCCTCGTTGGCACCGCCGTGTCGGGGGCCGTAGAGGGCGGCGGCGGCCGACGCCACCGTGACGTACGGGTCGGCGTGGGAACTGCCCACCACGCGGGCTGTCGTTGTGGAACAGTTCTGCCCGTGGTCGGCGTGCAGGACGAAGAGCATGTCCAGGGCGTCCCGCAGGACGGGGTTCACCTCGTAGGGTGAGTCGCCCATCTTGAACATCATGGCTAGGAAGTTCGACGTGTAGTCGAGTTCCGGGTCGGGGAAGACGTAGGGCAGGCCCACGTTGCGGCGGTAGGCGCCGGCTGCCACGGTCGGCATCTTGGCGATGAGGCGGACGATCTCGGCCCGTCGCTGGTCGGGATTCTCGACGTCCTTGCTGTCCGGCCAGAAGGTGGACATGGCGGCAATGGTGGAGACCAGGACCCCCATGGCGTGGGCGTCGTCGCGGAAGCCCTCGAAGATCCGCTTGTGGAAGTTCTCGTGGATGGGTGCCGCCTCGGCGATCTCTCCCTGCCAGTCCTTCAGTTGGGATGCCGTCGGGAGCTCGTCGCGGACCAGCAGATGGGCCACCTCGAGGAACGTGGCCCGCTCAGCCAACTGCTCGATCGGGTAGCCCCGATAGCGAAGGAGGCCCGCCCCTCCGTCCAGAAAGGTGATGGCGCTATCAGCGCCCGAGGTGGCGCTGAAGGACGGGTCGTTGAACCAGACCCCGGGCAACAGCGAACTCCAGGTATTGGCTGACACGGTGCCGTCGACGAGCGGGACCTCGACTGTCCGGCCGGTCCGGTTGTCGGTGATCGTTATGCTGTCGGCCACGGTGCCGTCCCTCCTTCGACGTGCCGGTCCGCGCTCCGCACGGTTACCCCGGTTGCGGCTGCGGTCGGTTCGGGGGTCCTCGTCGACATCCGAATCCCTTGTGTGGTTTCTGACGGTATCGGCCGAAGAGGGCCGTGTCGCCCGGGGTAGGCCCAAAGAAACGTGACAATTTCGGGTTTCAACCGCTCGCCGCCCTGTTTCAAGGGCGGACTGACCCCGTCCGGGCGGATCCGGCCCGGGGCGGGCGACTGGTCAGAGGGGGCTGTTGTCGTGGCGCCGACGGGGTAGCCGTTCCCGCTTCCCGGCCAGGACGTCCAGCGCTGCGGCCAACTCGGAGCGGGTTTCCGCCGGCTCAATGACCCGGTCCACGGAACCTCGTTCGGCGGCGATGTAGGGGTTTAGGAGCCGCTCCTCGTAGGCGGCCACCAGCCTGGCCCGCTCGTCCTCGTCGGCGTCGCGGTGCAGGATCTCCACCGCCCCCTTGGCGCCCATCACAGCGATCTCGGCCGACGGCCAGGCCAGCATGAGGTCGTTACCCATGTACCGGGAGTCCATGACGATGTATGCGCCCCCGTAGGACTTCCGGAGCGTGACGCATACCCGGGGCACGGTGGCCCGGGCGTAGGCGAACGCCATCTGGGCCCCGTAGCGGATCATGCCCCGCCACTCCAGGTCCTTGCCCGGATAGAAGCCGGAGGTATCCACGAAGGTCACCAGCGGCAGGTTGAACGCATCGCAGAAGGCCACGAATCGCCCGCCCTTCTGGGAGGCCGCGATGTCCAGCGTTCCGGCTACCGACTGGGGCTGGTTGGCCACCAGGCCGACCGGACGGCCGCCGATGGAGGCGAAGGCCGTGACCAGGTTGGGGGCCCACTGGGCCCGGGGTTCCAACAGGTGGCCGTCGTCGACCAGGCAGGCCAGGACGTCGCGGACGTCGTAGCTTCCGGTCGGCGTATCGGGGATGAGGTCGCCTGCCTCGGGCGTGAGGCGATCCACCGGGTCGGCACACGCCCAGCCGGCGGGGATCTGATCATTGTGGTCCGGGAGGAACGAGAGCAGTTCGGTGACCAGGTCGTCGGCCTCGGCCCGGTCGGCCACCGTGAAGTGGGCTACGCCAGACGTCCGCTCGTGCATCGTCGTTCCGCCCAGGCCCTCGTTGGAGAGGTCCTCGCCGGTGAACTGGCGGACCATGTGGGGTCCGCTCACGAAGGCGTAGGTGTCGTCCACCATTACCACCAGGTCGGCTAGGCCCAGCAGCAGGGCTGGACCGGAGACCGTGGGTCCGGTTACGCAGAAGATGGTCGGCACGACCCCCGAGCAGGCCACGAACTCCCGGGCTGCCGTGCCCCACCCGTGGACGGCTCCCACGCCCTCGTCGATGGCGGCGCCGCTGGAGGCCATGAAGCAAACCAGCGGGAGGCGTTGGTCGCGTGCCGTGCGGGCGGCGATAGCCAGGTTCTCGCCATCGGCCGGGCGCAGGGCTCCTCGGTCCTCGCCCTCCACCTCGACGACCATCACCCGTCGGTCGCCCAGTTGGCGGACGGCGAAGGCCACTGAGCCGCCGGTGCGGGTGCGTAAGCCGAGGTCAGGCACGGCAGTCACCCGTCCAGCGTGACATGGATTCCGGGCTGGCGGGGTGCGATCTCGCGGATCACGTCCAGGACGACTTCCCGGGCGGCCCGGATGGGCATCGAGGGGGTGGTGCGCCGGTTGCGGACCAGGCCCACTGAGCGACGGGCCAGTCCCTCGACATGCACTAGGGACCAGTCGCCGTCTGGGTACCCGGAAACGGCACTGGCTGGCAGCAGGGCCGGCGCGTAGCCCTGGTAGGCCAGCGAGGCCAGGAGGCGCAGGCCGTCCACCTCGGCGGCCGCCGTCAGGCGAACCCCAACGGTGGCCAGTTCCTGGTCGATGGCATCTCGGAAGGTGGTGCCTCGCGGGGTGAGCATCACTGGGTGCTCGGCCAGGTCGGCCACGTTGATAGTTCCCCGGTCGGCTAGCGGATGGTCAGTGGGGGCGACAATGATCCGCTCCTCGTCAAACAGCGGCTCGGACTCCAGGCCGGCCTCGACTACCGGCGTGTTCACGATGGCCATGTCCAGGTCCCCGTCCAATACCCGCGGGGTCAGCGAAGTTGTCGTGGCTTCGACCAGTACGGGGAGCAAGGACGGATGGCGTTCGGCCAGGCGGCCGAGCAGCGGACTGGCCATCCACCGGCCGGTGGTGCCGATGCAACCGATGCGGACTTCGCCGGCCACCTCGTGGCGCATGGACACAATGTCGTCGTTGATGGCCTGGAGCTCGGTTCGGATCCGTCGGGCCCGCTCGAGGACGGCCCGTCCTTCGGCGGTGGGTTCCATGGTGTGCCGGTCGATTAGTGCCGCGCCGAGCTCCTTCTCCAGCTTCGCAACGTGGGTCGACACGTTGGACTGCACGGTGTGGAGGGCTCGGGCAGCGGCCGAAAAGCTCTGGTGTTCGGCGACCGCGATGAGGTGGTTGAGCTGGCGCAGGTCCATCGCTCAGAAGGATGCCACGGTGGAGTGTCATACGCGTCGCGGATGGAGGTCGACCGGGGAGGTGGCCCCCGGTCAGGGATTGGAGGCCGTAGGGTCGTCGGCGACGCACAACCCCGACCGGACCACGCGACCGACCCCTCCCATGCCGACCGTCCTCGCTCTCCACCTCGGCGGCTCCACCGTCCACGCCGCCGTTGCCAGCAGAGGCCGGATCGATCTCCTGGCCCTCGACGACCAGAGCATGCACCTCCCGGCGCCGGCGCCCACCGACGGGCCGGGTCTGGTCCGTGTCCTGGCCACCGCCCAGGCCCGGTGCCTTCGGGTCGTCGACGCCGTCCCCGACGAACTGGTGGTCGTCCGACCCGCTGGCGGCGTTGACGATGCCCTGCTGGGCGAGGCGGCCCGACGGGCGCGTGTCCCCGTCCCCGTGGTCCTGGAGGAACTCCGGGCCGTGGCCGCCCTGGCCGCCCACGGTCCTGCGGGGGTGGATCCAATGTTGGCGCCAGCCCTCGGGGGGATCTTTTGGCACCGCCGGGGCGACGCCCCGACCGGTCCCAAGCCCATCGTCACCCGGGAGGACCTCGGCGTGGACGCCGGCCGACCTGAGCGCCTGCCTCCGGCCCCGTCAGTGGTGGCTGTCGGACCGCGGACCGTGTTCGAGGAAGAGGCCGGCACCGTCCGGCAACGGCGGATGCTGCCCCTCCCGCTACTGGGGGTACTAGTCGTGGTGGTGCTGGGGGTCTTGACCGTGCTACTGGTGCTTCCCGACGACGACCGGGCTATCGCCCCGCCCCCGGAACCCTTCCCGGCCACCACGGTTCCGGCCACCACGGTGCCGGTCATCACGACGGTGGCCCCTGCGACCGCCTTGGTGTCCACCACCGTGCTGTCCACCACGATTGCCGTGCCCACGACCGCCCCGACCACCACCGTCGCCCCGCCGACCAGCGCGGAACCCCTATTGGCCGTAGACCCGGTGACCGGCGAAACCTTTCCCCCAGCCCCGGTTCCCACGGAAGTACCGGCGACGGAGGAGCAACCCGACGAGGGAGAGGAAGGGACACCCACGACGACCACCTCACCGCCCCAGCTGGGCACGGTGACGCTGTCCGGGGTGGGTCTCACCGCGGATGCCACCACGGACGACGAGCGACTACTAGCCCTAGGCGACGACGGCGACCTAGTGCTGGCCGACCTGGTCACCGTGCTCGGCGAACCGGTGGGGGATACCGGATGGGCCACCGATGGACTGTGTACCCCGGCTGAGGTTCGACGACTGGTGTGGGGCGACCTAGAGGTCGTCCTAGCCCGGGACGCCGTTGAGTGGCCGTCCCGGATGGCCCAGTGGTTCGTGTCTGGGGAGGACGACGCCTCCGTCTCGTCATTGTGGACGTTGGAGCGCATCGGGGTGGGCTCCACGGTGGCCGACCTGCGGGCGGCCCACGGGACCAGCCTCTCCCTCGAACAGCCCTCGGACCGAGATCCGGCCGGATGGTTCGACACCGAGCTGATCCTGGGTGACGGGATCCTCGGAGCAGTGGGCAACACCACCGACACCGGTCGGGTCCTCTTTATGTGGGCGGGCTCCGAGGATGACGCCTGCCAGCGCCGCTTCGGCTGACCGGCCCGATCAGTCCGCGACGCCGCTAATCGGAGGCGGGCCGGGGTCGTCTGGCCACGCACCCAATACCAGACCGCCGGCCAGCAACACGGCTCCGGCCACCAGGAGGGCTTTCCACCATCCGGGCATCGACCGGCCTGAGGGCCCCCGATCTCCGGCCATCAGGAACGCCCTGAGGGGAGCGCGTCGGCGGTCATCGCCCGACCGGGGCCGTTACGGCGTCGAGGGCCCGCTCGAGGGCTGGGACGAACAGGTCGGCCCGGTTGACGCAAGCCCCGTGGTCGCCGGCCACCTCCACCACCGTGGCTGCCGGGAGCGCCTCGGCTAGTTGGCGCTGGCGATCGGTGGGCACGATCTCGTCGGCCTCGCAGACCACGACGGCATGGGGCACCTCCACGTCGCCGATCCAACCCCGGGAATCAAACCGTCCTAGGTGCCACCCGGCCCGCAAGACACGGTCCAGAAACCCGACCCGGATCTCGTCCCACGCCCACTGATCGAAGGCCGTATCGCCGACGCCCTGCTGGGCGTCGGCCCGCCTGTCACCCACCCGGCGGATCATCCGCCAAGCGTGGTCGTGGAAGCCCGCCGCCCGCAACAGCCGGGTCGGTAGCGCCGCCAGGCCCATGACCGCGAAGTCGCGTCGTTCGTCGCGGGTCAGCCCGAAGACAGAGGACGTAGCACATAGCACGAGGCCGGCTACCAAGTCCGGGTGACGATGCCAGGCGGCCTGGGCGACGGCTCCCCCCATGGAGTAGCCGACGAGGATGGGCCGCTCGACGTCCAGCGCCCGGGCCACAGCGGCCGTGTCATCGGCCATTGACTCGATCCGCACAGAACGCGGGCGGCGGAGACCACCCGGCCCGTGCCCCCGGTGGTCCCAGGCGATGACCCGGGCTCGGCGGGCCAGCGACTCGTAGGTGCGGCACCAATTCAGGTCAGCGCTGACGCTCCAGCCATGGAGGAGCAGGACCGTGGGGGCGCCGTCGACGGCCTCCGTAGGACCCGAGTCCCGCACGTGGAGGGGTCCCAGCCCGGGAAGGTCGACCTGGCGCCAAGGGGGAGCGCCGGCTATCACCGCTCGATAGCGACGATCCTGACGGAGAGCGAGCCGCTCGGTGCCTCAAAGGACACCGTGTCGCCCACCGTCGCACCCAGCAGCGCCTCACCCAGCGGGGACCCGGGAGAGACCACGCCCACATCGTCGCGCTGCTCCTCGATGGAACCGACCAGCATCCGCTCCGGCTCGTCGTCTCCGTCGTAGACCACGGCCACCACCGTTCCGGGGACCACTACGTCGGAGGTCTCGACCTGTTCCATGATCTCGGCCTTCTCCAGGAGGCTCTCGAGGTGGAGGATCCGTCCCTCCATCTTTCCCTTCTCCTCCTTGGCCGCGTGATAGTCGCCGTTCTCGGACAGGTCGCCGAGTTCGCGGGCCACCTCGATCTTGCGGGCGAGGTCGATACGCCCCCGGGTGGTGAGGTCCTCCAACTCGGCAACGAGCCGGTCGTGGGCCTCCCGGGAGAACTGCTGTGCGTCGGCCATGCCCCGAGGGTAACGACGGAATCCAGCGGTCCGGGTGTCGGGACCGGCAACGCCGAAACCCGGTTGACCAGCGTCTCAGGGCGCTTGGTACACTTGCCCCGTGGAATTTCAGCACCAGGTGATCATTATTCGCTAGCGCACACCCGCCCGGTGTGCGCCCAACCGTCCACCTTGGTGGGCGGTTTTTTTGTTCCCCCACCCATTTCCCAGGAGACCAGAGTCTTGACCCATCGGATCGGCATCATCGGCGGCGACGGCATCGGCCCAGAGGTCATCGCTGAGGGCCTCAAGGTCATTGACGCGGCCGGGGTGTCTCTCGAGACGGTCGACTACGACCTTGGGGGTTCCCGCTACGGACGCGACGGCACGGTGCTACCCGATGAGGTCCTGGAGGAGTGGCGGGACCTCGACGCCCTCTACCTCGGGGCCGTCGGCACGCCGGAGGTGCCGCCCGGGGTGATCGAGCGGGGCCTCCTGCTGAAGATGCGTTTCGCCCTCGACCTCTACGTGAACCTCCGACCCTTCGTGTACCCGGCCGACGACATCGACTTCCGGGTGGTGCGCGAGAACACCGAAGGCACCTACGCCGGCGAGGGTGGTTTCATGCGCCGGGGTACGCCGTTCGAGATCGCCACCCAGGGATCGGTCAACACGCGCCACGGCGTGGAGCGGGCCGTCCGCTACTCGTTCGAGCTGGCCATGACTCGCCGCAAGCACCTCACCCTGGTCCACAAGACCAACGTGTTGACCTTCGCTGGCGACCTCTGGGAGCGCACCTTTAACGAGGTAGCCGCCGAGTATCCAGAGGTCGAGACGGCCTACAACCACGTCGACGCCGCCTGCATCTATTTCGTGCAGTCGCCCCAGCAGTACGACGTCATCGTCACCGACAACCTGTTCGGGGACATCCTCACCGATCTGGGCGGCGCCGTGTCGGGTGGCATCGGGCTGGCCTCTTCGGCCAACCTGAACCCCGACCGGACCGGCCCGTCCATGTTCGAGCCGGTCCACGGCTCGGCGCCCGACATCGCCGGACAGGGCATCGCCAACCCCAAGGCGGCCATCCTGTCGGGGGCGATGATGCTGGACTTCCTCGGGGAGTCCGACGCCGCAGCCCGAGTGGAGGCGGCCTGTGCTGACCCGTCCACCGAAGTCGAGGGCACGAAGGCCATTGGCGACGCTGTCGCCGCTCTGGTGGCCTGAGGCCCGCTGAACGAACGAAACACGAACGAGAAGGGAACCGAGATGCCGATCCAGGAATCGTCCAAGATCTGGATGAACGGGGAGCTTGTCGACTGGGGCGACGCCACGATCCACGTGCTTACCCACACTCTGCACTACGGCAACGGTGTGTTCGAGGGCATCCGCGCCTACGAGACGGCTAACGGGCCGGCCGTGTTCCGGCTCCGCGATCACATCGAGCGCCTCTTCCGCTCAGCCAAGATCCTGTTCCTCGAGATCCCGTACACCGTCGACGACCTGGTCGCCGCCACGCTGGACACCGTCCGGGCAAACGGGCATCAGTCCTGCTACATCCGGCCGCTCGTGTACCTCGGCTACGGCGAGATGGGCCTCAACCCCCTCCTGTGCACCGTCGACGTCTCCATTGCAAGCTGGCCGTGGGGGTCCTATCTCGGCGAAGAGGGAATCGCTGTGGGCGTGGACATGATGATCTCGTCGTGGCAGCGCCACGACCCAAACTCCATGCCGCCCGCCGCCAAGGGGTGTGGCCACTACATCAACTCGCAGATGGCCAAGGTCCAGGCCGTCAAGGCCGGCTACGACGAGGCCATCCTCCTGTCGCCCCAGGGCCACGTGTCCGAATGCGCCGGCGAGAACCTGTTCGTGGTTCGCGACGGCACCATCGTCACCCCGCCGGCCAGCGCCGGAGCGCTAGAGGGCATCACCCAGGACTCGGTGCGGTGCATCGCCAATGACCTCGGGATCCCCTACGAGCAGGGCAACATCCTGCGCAGCGACCTCTACACGGCCGACGAGGCGTTCCTGTCTGGGACAGCCGCCGAGGTGGTGCCCATCCGGTCGGTCGACGACCGGGTCATAGGCGACCCCGGCCCCGTCACACTCCAGATCCAAGAGGTCTTCTTCCAGGCTGTCCGGGGGGAACGTCCCGAGTACGCGGGGTGGAACGAGCATGTCAGCGCCTGACGCCACCGGGCTGCCGGCCGCTGTCGAGATTTACGACACCACGCTGCGTGACGGCGCCCAGTTGGAGGGGATCTCTCTGACTGTCGACGACAAGCTGCGCATCGCCGAGCAACTCGACCGCCTCGGCGTTCACTACATCGAAGGGGGCTGGCCGGGAGCCAACCCCAAGGACGAGGAGTTCTTCACCCGGGCCCGCACCGAGTTGGCCCTCGAGCAGTCCACCCTGGTGGCCTTCGGGTCCACCCGGCGGGTGGGTGGCGACGCCGCCGAGGACGCCACGCTGGCCAACCTGCTGGCCGCCGAGACTGACGTGGTGTGCATCGTTGGCAAGGCCTCGGCATACCACGTGACAGAGGCCCTGCGGACCAGCCTCGACGAGGGCGTAGCCATGGTGGCCGACTCCGTCCGCTTCCTGAAGTCCCGTGGTCGTCGGGTGTTCTTCGACGCCGAGCACTTCTTCGACGGATACCGCGACGACCCGGAATTCTCCATGCGGGTCCTGCAGGGGGCCGCCGAGGCAGGCGCCGACTGCCTCGTGCTGTGCGACACGAACGGCGGCTCTCTACCCGACCAGGTGGGGGCCACGGTCCGCGACGTGGTGTCCGCGGTGGACTGCGAGGTCGGTGTGCACCTCCACAACGACACAGGCTGCGGGGTGGCCAACGCCCTGGCCGGCGTGGCCGCTGGCGCCACGCAGGTCCAGGGGACCATCAACGGTTACGGCGAGCGGGTCGGCAACTGCGACCTGGTGCCCATTGTGGCCAACCTCAGCCTCAAGATGGGCGTGGAGACGCTGCCTGAGGGCCGATTGGCCAAACTGACGCCGGTGGCCCACCACGTGGCCGAGCTGGTCAATTTCGCCGCCGATCCCCAGCAGCCCTACGTGGGGGCCACGGCGTTCGCCCACAAGGCGGGTCTCCACACCAGTGCCATCGCCCGACGTCGCGACGCCTACGAGCACATAGATCCGGAGTCGGTTGGCAACGGCACCCGCTTCCTGGTCTCGGAGATGTCGGGGCGGTCCACCATTGAGTTGAAGGCCGACCAGTTGGGGATCGAGATGGACGGCGACACCCTGGGTGAGATCGTGGAGACCCTCAAGGAACTGGAGTACGCCGGTTACCACTTCGAGGTGGCTGACGCCTCCCTAGAGCTTCTGATGCGGGCTGCTGCCGGCTGGACCCAGGACTACTTCGCCCTGGAGTCCTTCTCGGTCAAGGTGGGCCACCGGTCGGGAAGCGGCAGTCGCGCGTGGAACGAGGTGGCCGTCGAGGTCGAGACCGAGGCCACGGTGAAGGTCCAGGTAGGCGACGAGCGGTTGGAGGCCACCGGCCGGGGCAACGGCCCGGTCAACGCCCTGGACGCTGCCCTGCGCTCAGTCCTGGACGGCTGGTTCCCCCAGCTGGACCGCCTGCACCTGACCGACTTCAAGGTCCGGGTCCTAGAGACCCGCCAGGGCACGGCCGCCGTGACCAGGGTGCTTATCGACACCACCAACGGTGAGCGGACCTGGACCACCATCGGGGTGTCGGAGAACATCATCGAGGCCTCCTGGCAGGCTCTGGTCGACTCGCTCGTCTACGGCATCCTTCACACTCCGGCCTAAGCAGGTGAGCGCCCGGCGCCTACTGGCTGAGGGGACCGGGACCCTCTTCCTACTGGTCGGGGTGGTCGGGTCGGGAATCATGGCCGCCCGGCTCAGCCCCACCGACGAGGGCCTCCAACTGTTCCAGAACGCGGTGGCTACGGCCTGCGTCCTAGTCGCCGTCATCGCCGTCTTCGGCACCATCTCGGCTGACTTCAACCCGGCGGTCACCCTGGCCGCCTGGGCGCTCGGGCACCGGGCCGGCCGTGACGTCCCGTCCATGATCATCGCCCAGGTGGTCGGGGCGGTCGCCGGAACGGTGTTGGCCAACCTGATGTTCGACTTACCGGCCGTGGACTGGTCCACGACCAGTCGGACCGGTGGACCCCTTTGGCTGGGCGAGGTGGTGGCCACCGTGGGTCTCCTGCTCGTGGTATTCAGCCTCGTTTGCACATCCCGCACGGCCCACCTTCCCTACGTGGTCGGGGCCTACATCGGAGGGGCCTACTACTTCACTTCCTCCACCAGCTTCGCCAACCCGGCGGTCACCATCGGGCGCACCCTCTCGGACACGTTCGCTGGTATCGACCCGACCTGTGCACCAATGTTCATCCTCATGCAGGTGGTCGGGGTGGGAGTGGCCGTCGCCCTCCTCCGGGCCCTATTCCCGACCGCCGGTTGAGCCGTCCCCAACCGGGATGTCGGTCCGGGGCCGCCAGTAGCGTGCGGCGATGAACAAGGCCGGACCGCCGACCGGTCCCGGGGAGGTCGGGGCCGGGGAGTCGCCCATGGCGGCCTTCGACTGGCTGCTGATGTGCACCGCAGCCGGGATCTGGGGTTCGTCGTTCCTGTTCATGGAGGTAGCCCTGGAGGCCGAGCATCCCGGCCTGGTGGCCTGGCTCCGCCCCGTGCTGGGCCTGTGCTTCCTGGCGCTCGTCCCGTCGGCCCGTCGACCGGTGGACGCAGCCGACCGCCCCGCCATCGCCCTGCTGGGCATCCTCTGGATGGCTCTTCCACTCAGCCTTTTCCCCCTGGCCCAGACCTGGATTGACTCCTCAGTCACCGGGATGCTGAACAGCGGTATGCCGGTCATGACCCTGGTGGCCGGCGCCGTCCTGTTCGGGGTGTCCACCCACCGGGTCCAGGTGGCCGGGGTGGTTGTGGGCATCCTGGGCATGCTCATGATCGGTTGGTCTACTGCGACCATGGGAGACACCGGAGCGGTGGGCGTCGTCCTGGTGGTGCTGGCCGTCAGCTGCTACGGCGTGGCGGCGAACATCGCTGGGCCCCTCCAACGGCGGTACGGCTCGCCGGCCGTGCTGATTCGAGTCCTGGGCGTGGCCGCTGTAGCCACCACACCGTGGGGCCTGTTCGGCCTGGCCCGGTCGTCGTTCACATGGTCAGCGGCAGCCGCCAACGTGGCCGTCGGGGTGGGGGGCACCGGGATCGCCTACGTCGCTGCTGCCACCCTGATCGGCCGGGTCGGACCGGTCCGTATGTCGGCCGTGACCTACGTGATCCCGGTGGTGGCCGCCGTGCTGGGGGTGGGGGTGCTGGGCGAAGTCCTGGGCCCATGGGAAGTCGCCGGTGCCGTCGTGCTGGTCGCCGGAGCCTGGCTGACCACCCGGGCTGGATCCTGACAGGCCCCTCAGGGGTCAGATCCGGGTGTCGGAACGTCGACGGCTGGTGCCCGGGCCGCTGTAGTACACGCCGTAGCCCGGCTCGACCGGGTAGTCCAGATTCGGCGGTTCGGAGGTGGCCGATCGCCACCAGTCCAGCAGGCGGTCCTCGCGGTCGTAGTCGAACGGATCCTCCAGCACCCGCTCAGCCGACCCGCCGGGCTCCAGCGGGTTGTCGGCCAGCCAGCGGGCCGACCGGGCCGTTGCCACCCGGGCCGGAACAAGATCCCGGTAGCCGAGAACGTCCCGGGTGGCTGACAGGTCCAGGATCCGGTGTCCCGGCTCATCCTGCATCATGAGCGGGCGGGCCGGTAGGGCCAGGTCTGTAGGCATTCCCACGATCTCCATCTCGTGTCCCAACTCCCGGCAGATCAACTGGACCCGCTGGGCGGCGGTGAGCGCCTCCTCATCGCCGACATTGAAGGCCCGGCCACCAGCGTCCGAGTGGTCCACGGCCAGCAGGACAGTGTGCGCCGCGTTCTCGCTGAACGACCGGGTTTCGGCGGCCAGGCCCCCCTCAGGGAGGATGATGGCCGGGCGGTGGTTTAAGACCCGTCGCACGATGCACCAGTCCAACGGGGCGATCTGCCGGGGGCCATAGACGAACGGGTACCGGAGGTGGATGGCCGACGGCTGGTACTCGAACAGGAGGTCTTCGGTGCGGGCCACCCGGTAGCTCTTGCCGTCGTCGTCCTCGCTAGACCGCGGGGCGTCCTCGGCAGTCGGGATGGGCAGGCCGGGGGGATCGAACCGGGTCGGGTCGAAGTAGCCCCGGTAGGCCGGGGTGCCACCCACGCTCACGAACCGGTCGCACCGTCCGGACAGCACCTCTGCGATGGTTCGCAGGCGCCCGTAGCAGGCCACCACCACGTCAAACGAGCGTCCGGCCAGGGCCGCGGTCACCCCCTCGGCTGAGAACGGGTCTCCGTGGAGGTGTTCGACGTGGGCCACCTCGTCCACCTCGTGTCGTCCCGTGTGAAACAGCGTGACGTTTAGGCCCCGTTCTTCCAGCCCGCGCACGATGGCTGGACCGGTAGGGCCGGTGCCGCCGACGATCAGGGCGCGCGAGGAAAGAGGGGTGGACATGTCCGCCGAACAGTAGGGGACGGGGGAGCAGTCCACGATCGTGGTCCAGGAAGAGGACCGACGGCAGTCGGGTGTCCCGCTACGGTCGGAGTCATGTCAGGAGGACTCGGGCCCACGGGGATGGTGCATCGACACCGGAACGTCCAGGGCGGCACGGCCCGGGCCGCCGTCTTCGGGGTGAGCGACGGGTTGGTCTCCAACGTGGCCCTCATCCTGGGCATCGCTGGGGCCAGCACCGATCCCACCTTCGTCCGGGTGGCCGGAGTTACAGGTCTCCTGGCCGGGGCGATCTCCATGGCGGCCGGCGAGTACGTGTCGCTGAAGGCCCAGGCCGAGTTGGTGGAACGGGAGCTGGCCATCGAACGGGCGTCCATTGCCGAGAACCCGGAGGCCGAGACGGCCGAGCTGGCCGCCATCTACGTGAAACGGGGCCTAACGCCCGAGCAGGCCAAGGTGGTAGCTGCCGAGCTGATGTCGGATCCCGAGGTGGCCCTCGACGTCCATGCCCGAGAGGAACTGGGCGTTGACCCCACCCAGCTGGGCAGCCCGCTAGCCGCGGCCACGGCCAGCTTCCTGGCCTTCGCCCTCGGGGCCTTCGTGCCGCTGATCCCTTGGCTGGGAGGGTCGGGAACGGGCGCCGTCTGGGCGTCAGCCCTTCTCGGGGTCGGTGCCACGGCGACCGTCGGCGGGATGCTGGCCCGGCTCACCGAGCGCTCGGTGGTCAGGACGGCCATCCGCCAGATGCTGGTGGCCGGCGGGGCCTGCGTGGCCACCTACTGGATCGGTGGGATCCTGGGCGCCTCGGTGGGCTGAACTTCGGCAGGTACCGGGCCGTTACGCCGGATTTGCCGGTTCGACGTAGATGGGGTGGGCCGCCGGTACGACGGCCCGGACCCGCTCCTCGACGTCGTCCACTACGGCGGCCACTGCCGCCACGTCAAGGTCGGGATCAAAGGCGACCCGCGCTCCGACCAGGATCTCGTCCGGACCCAGGTGCTGAGTCCGGAGGTGGACCACCGACGAGACGCCCGGGGTCTCCCCGATGGCAGCGAGGATGGCTTTCCGGTCGCCATCGTCGGCCGACTCGCCGATCAGGAGGCTTTTCATCTCCCGGGCCAAGACGGCAGCGATGGCCCCCAACAGCAGACCGATGAGGATGGTCCCCACCCCGTCCCACCGGGGCTGGCCGGTGGCCGCCGACAGACTCACGGCGGCCGCGGCAATTACCAGACCGAACAGTGCCCCGGCGTCCTCCAGCAGGATCACCGGCAGCTCCGGGTTACGAGTCTGCAGGATGAACTTCCGCCACGACAGGCCTCGCCGTTCCGGCGATGCCGCCACAATGGCTGTACGAAACGACCACGCCTCCAGAACAATGCCGGTGCCCAGGATGGCCAGCGCCCAGCCGACGCCGCGGATTTCGTGAGGGTGGCGGACCTTTTCGATGCCTTCGTAGACGGCGAAGGCCGAGCCGACCGAGAACAGCACCACGGCGACCACGAACGACCAGAAGTAGCGCTCCCGTCCGTATCCGAACGGGTGGGTCGCGGTGGGTTCACGGCGGGACCGACGGCCGCCGAGCAGGAGCAGGCCTTGGTTCGACATGTCGGCCACCGAGTGGACGGCCTCGGCCAGCATGGCCGACGACTGTGTGACCAGGAACCCCAGGAACTTGGCCACGGCGATGCCGGCGTTGGCAGTCAGGGCGGCCAGGATGGCCTTCCTGCTTCCCGACGCAGCCATGGCACCTCCCGAGTCACAAGGCCCGCCGGGCCTTCCGGCTGACCGGGAGCGTAGTGTCGGTGCCACCAACAGACCGCCGCCCGACCTTCGATTCCGACCACCAACCGGAGGACCCATGCCCACCGTCTTCGATAGCCCCGATGACCTGCCGGCCGCCGTGGGAACCCACCTGGGCTACACCGACTGGATGGAGGTCGACCAGACCCGGATTGACCTGTTCGCTGAGGCCACTGGCGATCACCAGTGGATCCACGTGGACCGTGAACGGGCTGCTGCCGGGCCGTTCGGCACCACCATCGCCCACGGCTACCTCACCCTGTCGTTAACCAACAAGATGCTCCCCGACCTGATCCGGGTGGACGGGATCTCCATGGGCATCAACTACGGAACGGAGAAGGTCCGGTTTCCGTCGCCCGTCCCGGTGGATTCGCGGGTCCGGGGCGGTGCGGAACTGGTTTCGGTGGGCGAGGTGTCGGGGGGCTACCAGGCCGTGATCCGGGTGACCGTGGAGGTTGAGGGCAGCGATCGTCCGGCCTGCGTGGTGGACAGCGTCAGCCGCTTCCTGCGCTGACCGTCCGGCGGCCCCCTACGACGGACGCCGGTAGCATCGGCGGGTGACCAAGCGGAAGCGCCGTCCGGCACCCCTAGTCCCCCGGTCCGAACCCCCGGTCCGAGCGGGGCTCCAGAGCCCCACCCGGCCTGTACCGGCCGGAATTGGACGCCCCCCGTACGCCCTTTCCGGAGATCCCGGGCCGTCGACCTCGTCGTCAGTGCGTACACCCGAGGAGGTGGAGCGGATGCGTCGAGCCGGTGAGGCAGCCGCTGGAATCCTGCTCGAGGTGGGGCCCCACGTGGTACCCGGCGTGACCACCGACCACCTGGACGAGGTCGTGCACGCAGCCACGGTGGCCCGCGGTGGCTACCCCAGCCCACTGAACTACCGCGGTTACCCCAAGTCGGTCTGTACCTCGGTCAACGAGGTGATCTGCCACGGGATCCCCGACAGTCGGCCGCTGGCCGACGGCGACATCGTGAACGTCGACGTCACCATCTACCTGAACGGCGTCCACGGGGACACCTCGGTCACCTTTCCAGTGGGCGAGGTCAGCGACCACGACCGGCGCCTCATCGCTGAAACCCGGGCGGCCATGGAACTCGGGATCTCGGCGGCCGGACCCGGGCAACCAGTCCACGCCATCGGCCGGGCCATAGAACGACACGCCAACCGCCACGGACTGGGGGTGGTGCGGGAGTTCATCGGACATGGAATTGGCACCGAGTTCCACAGCGGCCTGCAGATCCCGCACTACCACGATCCGCGGGCCCAGACGATCCTGGTCCCGGGGATGACCTTTACCGTCGAGCCCATGCTGACCCTGGGGGATCCAGCGTGCGGGCTATGGGACGACGACTGGACGGCGGTCACCTTGGACGGTCGCCGAACGGCCCAGTTTGAGCACACGGTTCTCGTCACCGAGGACGGGATCCGTGTGCTGACCATGGCGGCGGACGGCACAGTGCCGGCTGACGTGTTCGCCGTCGCCGCCCCGGCCTGACCCGACCGATTTGGAGGTCCGGCGGGCCTCAGTCCCACCAGTCGGCAGTGCCCGACTTGGCAAGGGCGACCCATGTATTGCCCGGGGTTAGCCGGACGGGCTTTCCGTCGGCTGTGAACACGGCCGGGAGGGCCTCGTCGGGTCGGCTCCACTGGCCTCGAACTACGTGGCCGTCGGTGAACACCCAGGCCTCTCCCGAACCCGTGGTACGGGCCTCGGGGGAGCGAGAGTCGGCTTTGGACCAGCCATAGGTGATGAACTGCACCACGACGTTGGCTGGCGCAACCCGGGTTCCGGTGTTGTCCACGTGGGGGTTACCACCGTGCGTGCGAGCCCAGCCGGTGCCGTCCCACTCGTAGTCGACCTCGGTGAGGCCGAAGTCGATGCTCACCCCGGTGGCTTCCTCGGCGTCCGGGTGGTGGGCCTGGCCCACATGCCGGTAAAGGAACGGTGCCGGGGGAACCCCGGTCCGGTCGGTGTGGTGGGCCCAGAGGGTGTCGGGCGAGACGTAGAGGTTGTGGGGCGGCCGACGGGACTTATCTCGCCAGTAGTCGTCGGTGAGAGCGCTGTAACCGACGTCGACCATCGACGAGTTGGCCAGTTCCTGGCGGGTTCCCCGGTTAGCTCCCGAGTAGGCGAACAGGGGCCGGTCGAAGCCGGACAGCAGTTGCGGATCCGACGTCCGGGCCGACCGGATCGGTCCTACCGTCTCGGTAGAGGTCGACTGGAACACGGCCACCAGCCGCGTCACTCCACCCTCCACCAGTTCCTCGTAGACCACGTCAGCTTGGTTCATTCCCGTCTGTGGGTGGGCCCGAGTCACGTTGTCGATTTTGACGGCCAGGGCGGGCCGCGGGATGTCGTTCCCCTGTAGGCCGGCCCACGTCCGGGTGACGTCCAGGCGTTCAAATTCCTGGATCTGGGCCTCCAGTTCCGGGATCTGGGCTTCCAGTTCCAGGATCTGGGCTTCCAGCTCCAGGATCCGGGTCTCCAGGTCGGCAATGGTCGATCGGGCGTCGGCGATGTCGTCGTAGACCCGCCCGATGGCCTCCCGGACGGCTGGCTTAGCGCCCTCCGTAGCAGAGCGAGCAGCCATGGCCTGGACCCGCCGCTGCTCGGTTTCCGCCTTCAGGGCGTGGAGGCCCCGGACCGAATCGGCGGCGAGCCGGAGTTCAGCGTCTACGAGGTCGAGGCGGTGCTGGGCCTCCTCGATCACCGAGTCGTAAATTATCTGGTCCCGGACACCTTCCAGGGCGTCGTTGGCCAGGTGGGCCGACTGGGTAAGCACGGCGTTCATCCGCTCGTTGTTCTGTAAGTAGGCGTCGACGGCCATGGTTCGATGGAGGAGGGCCGGCTCGTCTCGGGAAGTCAGGATCCTGGCGAACCGGTCGGCCAGCAGTTCGAGGCGCACCTCCAGGATCCGGAGCTCAGTGGCCTCGTCGCCGATCAGGTCGTCGGTCTCGGCAATCTGGTGGTCCAGGTCAACCAGATCACCCTCCAACTCGGCGATTCGGTCGTGGTGGTCCTCGATGAGGCCCTCCTGGTCGCCGATGAGGCCCTTCTGGTCCTCGATGAGGCCCTCCTGGCCGCCGATCAGGTCATGGTGGTCGGCGATGTCGTCCCGAAGGGCAGCGATCTCCTCGTCGAATGCACCGGCCAGGGCCGGGACGGCGGCCAGGGCGACTACGACCAGGGCGAGGGGGAGCACCGCCCGGAGTCGGCGTCGGGGGGCGGCGTCCACGGGGTTGAGCGTAGAGGTCGACTGCTCGGCGGTCGGGGCACCCCCGGGGGGTCCGAGGCGGTTTTCCTACCGATCAGCGGGCCTGGCAGGTGGGACACCAGGTGGTGGTTCGCTGATCGATCGGCCGACTGGTCAGCAGCCCACCGCATTCCCGGCAGGGGAGACCGGAACGTCCGTAGCAATCCAACCGGTGCTGGTTCGACCCGGTCGACCGGTCCGGCATCCGGTAGTCGCGCAGGGTGGTTCCCCCGTGGTCGAGCGCCTCGGTCAGAACGTCTCGGAGGTGGCTGAGGAGGCGGGTAGCGCGTTCGGGCCCGACCCGTCGGGTCCCGGGGTTGATGCCGGCCCGCCAGAGGGCCTCGTCTGCGTAGATGTTGCCGACTCCGGCAACGAGGCGCTGGGACAGGAGCTGCGTCTTGACCCGGCGACGGCTGCCGACCAGGGCCCGGTGGAAGGACGCCGCGGTCAGGGCCGGGTCAAAGGGTTCTGGTCCCAGATCCCGGAGGGTGGGCAACAACCGGCGGTCGCCCCGCAGGACCACCACAGTACGCCCGAACCGTCGGACGTCTCGGAACCAGAGCCAGCGACCGTCGTCCAGTTCCCATTCGGCCCGTGCGTAAGGGTCGACGGGTGGGGAGGGGTCTACGTGGAGAGCTCCGGTCATCCCAAGGTGGACGACCAGTTCCAGCGGCACCCCACACGGGGAGGTGACCGGTTCCAGGCCCAACAGCAGGTACTTGCCCCGACGGTCCACGCTAGAGAACCGGTGGCCGACGGCGTCCGGGCCCGAGGCGAACTTGGCCGAGGGGTGGGCCCGCCCGGCAACCACGACGGCCCCCCGGATCAGCGGATCGAGTTGCCGGCGTACCGTCTCGACCTCGGGGAGCTCGGGCACCGTCGCAGCGTACCGGCGGCTGACGGGCCGCTCCGGAGGACCGGTCACGGGGTCCGAGGGGACCCGGTGACCGGGCGCTGTGGGTTAGGTTGCCGCCATGGTCGCGGTGGCCGTAGTGAACCAGAAGGGCGGGGTCGGAAAGACCACCGTGGTACTGGGACTGGCTTCGGCTGCCTCGGCTCGGGGCCTGGCCGTCCTCGTCGTGGACCTGGATCCGCAAGGTAACGCCACCACGGGCCTCGGGGTGTTCGAACCCGGTCCCGGGGTGGACCGGGTTCTGGCCGAAGAGCGTCCCGGTGGTCTGGCGTCGGAGGTGGAGCCCAGCGCGTGGCCATCCGACCTCGGCCCGGTGCCCGATCTAGTGGCCTCTTCGCCGGATCTGGCCGTACGCGAGCCGCAGCTGGCTACCGACCCGCTGGGAGCCCAGGACCGGTTGGCCCTGGCTCTCCGGGGCGGGGTCGGGACCGGCCACGATCTGGTCCTCGTCGACTGCCCGCCCTCGTTGGGCCTGCTCACCGTCAACGCCCTGTTCGCCGTTGACGCGGCGCTTCTGGTGACCGAACCGGGTGCGTGGGCTGTGGACGGTGTGGCCCGGATGGTCCAGACCATCGACCGCGTTCGCCTGCGACGCCCCGACGGTCGACCCAACCTCGTCGGGATCTCGGTGAACCGTTTAGGTCGGACCCGGGACGGTCGCTACTGGCATGAACAGCTGGGCGAGGCGTACCCGGGACGGTGTCTGCCGCCCGTGCATCTCCGAGCCGCCGTTACCGAGGCGGCGGCCCGGTCCCTTCCGGTCCACGCTCTGGGGCGACGACCGGGGGCGGCCGAGGCGGCAGCCGAGTTCGACGCTCTCCTAGACCGGTTGCCGCTCTCCGACGGACTGGCTGGTACCCCGGTCGAGGCTGTGGCCTGATGGCCTACGACCCGCAGGCCCGGCGCGCCCGGCCCCGTCCCACCGCCGATAGCCCGGTGGACAGCCTGTTGGAGGCCATTCCGGTAGTCGGTGACGGGCTGGTCCCATCCGAAGTTTCCGCCGAGGCCGGTTCCGAGGTAGCCGCCGAGGCGGTCGGGGATCCACCGCCGGCCGATTCGGCGGACGATGGCCTGCGACCGTTCGAGACCCCGCCAGTGGAGATGACCGACGAACGGGCCGACCTGTTGCACCGGTTCGGGGTGCTGGGGGCGGTGGCCCTGGTGGCCCTGATACTGATCCTGTGGCGACGTCGTCGCCGGGCCGGCTGAACCTCCTCAGTCAGAGGCCGAGCAGGGCACGAGCGGGAGCGTCGTCGCGCATGCGCCCGGCGCCCACCCGTCGTTTTACCTCGGCCCGCCCGTCGTCACAGCGGTCCGCGTACGGGCACCAGCCGCAAAGCGGTCCCGGGCGGGTCTCGAAGCGGTCGTCGGAGCAGGCCGCACCGACCTCGTGCCAGGCCTCGGCGAAGCGCTCGGTGGTGCCAGCCAGAAGGTCCTCGGAAACGGCGGTCTCCAGGATCTCGGTGCCCAGGTAGAGGAGGCGGGCCCGGTCCGGACGCTCGCCCATGCTGTCCTCGACGGCCGCCGCGTAGAGCAGGACCTGGTCGAGGGACTTCGGTCGGTCCGCGCTCCTAGGGGCCTTACCCGACTTGTAGTCGGTAATCACCAGGCCGTCACTGTCCTCGTCCAGGCGGTCCACGATGCCGAAGAAGGGCACGCCACCCACCGTGGCAGTTACCCGGCACTCGGTGGCCCGGACCTCGACGCCAGCCGGGTCCTCCAGGGCCCAGAGGCCCTCGATGGCCGTCCAGGCCTTCCAGCGGAAGTCGTGGACCTGGCGATCGTCCATGCCCAGGGCCACGAAGTCGGGGTGGATGGCCGTTTCCGGCCAGGCCCGGCCGGCCAGTTCCCGGGCCCGGTCCACCGTGCGGTCGGCGGCTGGCTCGTCGCACAGGAGTTCCAGCACGCGGTGGGCGAAGGTGCCTATCAGGGCGGGGATGCCCGGAGGATCGGGGAGTTTTTCGACGTAGCGGTACCGCCACCGTCGTGGGCACTGCTTCCAGACGCCGGCCGATGAGGGCGAGAAGGAGCGCGGGAGGTCTGGCATCGGACAGGTCCTAGATGTCGAGGGCGTTGGGATCCAGCAGGCTGCTATTGGCCACCAGGTAGTCGCGTCTTCGGGCCACGTCGGCTCCCATCAAGACGTCGAAGAGCTCGGCTGCCTTTTTGGCCTCCCGGCCCTCGGTCATGGTGAGTTGACGGAGGATCCGGGTCTCCGGGTCCAGGGCGCACTCGGCTAGTTCCTCGACGTTCATCTCGCCCAGGCCCTTGAAGCGGTTCCACTTAAGGTTCTCGGGCTTACGACCCCCTTTGGTCAGCGCTTTTATGACGTCGTCCCGTTCCTCGTCACTGAATGCCCGGTGGATGGTGTCGCCCACCCGGCAGGTGTAGAGGGGCGGTTGGGCGGCGTACACACGGCCCGCCTCCAGCAGGGGGCGCATGTACTCGTGGATGAGAGTGAGGAGCAGACACCGGATGTGGCTCCCGTCCACGTCGGCATCGCACAGGATGACGATGCGGCCGTACCGCGCCGATTCCAGGTCGAAGTCCCGACCCGACCCGGCGCCCACGGCGGTGAAGAGCGCCTGGGCCTCGGCGTTGTCCAGTACCTGCTTGAGGGTGGCCTTGCCCGCATTCACCACCTTGCCCCGTAGGGGAAGGATGGCCATGTACTCGGCATCGCGCCCCGCCTTGGCCGGCCCGGCCGCCGAGTCGCCCTCGACGATGATCAGCTCGGAGTCGGGTCCGTGGGTCCGGCAATCGGCCAACTTGTCGGGCATGCCGGTGGATCCCATGCTGGCCGCCTTGCGGCGGGTCTCCAGCAGTTGCTTGGAGCTCACCCGGTTGATGACCGCGTTGGCCAGCTTGTCGCGCACCGCATTGATGTGGGTCTTGGGCCCGCTTCCCGAGAACCAGTCGGTGATGCCCTGTTTCACCACGTCGTAGACGATCTTCTCGATGGCCGGGGTGCCCAGCTCCTGCTTGGTCTGGCCCCGGAACTGGGGTTCAGGGAAGACCACCTTGCAGGCCGCCACCATGCCCTCCTGCACGTCCTCCTTGGTGGCCCGGTGCTTGTTCTCCTTGGCCAGCTTGGCCAGCTTTCGGGTGTCTTTCAGGAGGACGTCGTTGACGGCGCGGGTCAGGGCCCGGTCGAACCCGGCGGTGTGGGTGCCCCCCTGGACCGTGGGGATGGTGTTGACGAACGATTCCAGGCGGGTGTCGTAGCCCTTCACCCACCGCAGGGCCACATCTACGGTGCATTCCCGTTCGACGTCGCGCATCTTGCCGTCCACCGGGACCCGTTCGGTGAAGGTATCTATACCCGACAGGGCGATGACCTCGCAGGCGTTCTCGCCGGTGGAGAGGTGGTCGACCAGGTCGGCCAGGCCTCCCCGGGACACGAACTCGAACGGATCCGAGGAGGCGCCGGACCGCTTGTCGACTACCCGAATCTTTACGCCGGGGACCAGGAAGCACGCCTGGACGACTCGTTGATGGACCTCTTCGGTGTCTACCCGGGCATCGGCGTCGAAGACGTCCCGGTCAGCCCAGAAGCGGATGCGGGTTCCCGTCTTGTTCTTTGAGATCCGCTTGACCTTCGCGAGCTGGTGACCGGCGGTGAACGAGGATCCGGCGAACTGGCCGGCCACCCGCTCCCGGAAAGCCAACTCGTAGGTGTGGCCGTCCCGGTCCACCTGAGCCACCAACTTGCTGGACAGCGCGTTGACCACCGAGGCGCCGACCCCGTGAAGGCCCCCCGAGGCCCCATAGGCCCCGCCACCGAACTTGCCCCCTGCGTGGAGCTCGGTCAGCACGACCTCCAGGGCCGAGACCTTGCGCTTGGCGTGCCGGTCGATAGGGATGCCCCGGCCGTTGTCGGCCACCTCGACCGACTGGTCGCGGTGCAGGGTGATCTCGATCCGGTCGGCGAAACCGGCCGAGGCCTCGTCGACGGCGTTGTCCACGAGTTCCCAGACCAGGTGCATCAGACCGGGGGCGCCCGTGCCGCCGATGTACATGCCGGGCCGCTTGCGGACCGCCTCCAGGCCCTCGAGAGTCTGGATGGCGTCGGCGTCGTAACCGTTGCCGGACCCCTTCGCTCCGCCCTTTTTGGCCGCGGTGGGTTTCTTGGCCGCGGTGGGTTTCTTGGCCGTGGTGGCCACGGTCACCACCTGGCCGGGCCGATGGCCAGGATCTGTCGTTCAGACGGTGCGCTCACCAGGTCCCGGCGAGTGGGTTCCAGCACGAGAGGCACCGGGTTCGGATCGGGCTTCTTCGGGTCGTCGTCCGAGGCCATGATGGCCAGAAGGCCCATCGGGGGTCCGACATGGGCCAAGGTCAGGGTCGTCCCGTCGCCCAGCCGGGTGGCCCGCACTCCGACGCCGCCCCGCCCCTTGGCGTCCAATTCCGACAGCAGGGTGGCCTTGACCTCGCCGTCGTCGGTCACCGTGATGAGGACGTCTTCGCCCAGGATGACGGCTGCGCCGACCACCGTCGCACCGGGCCGAAGCTTCATTCCGGCCACACCGGCCGCCCCGCGCCCTTGCACGCTGATGCCGTCCACCGGGGTCCGGAGGACCTGGCCGTCGGAGGCCACGAGGACTACGTCCACACCGTCGGGGGCGGTGAAGGCGGCGGTTACCCGGTCGCCGGTCTTCAATTTGAGCAGGGGCTTGCCATTGCGGGTGGAGCGGACCTCGTCGAGGGTCAGCCGCTTAGTCGTCCCTCCGGCCGTCGCCAACACCAGGTGCTCGTCGCCCTCAGTCACCACCGTGTGGATGAACTCACCCCGGTTGGTACCGAAAGCCTGGGCAGCACCGGCGCCCCGGGCTCGGCCAGCGCCGTCAGCCAGCTCGGCGGCCAGCACCTGGAGGGCCCGGCCCTCCGACGTCACCGCGGTGACGGTAGCTGGGGTCCGGGTCAGGAGGGAGGCGACCAGCACGTCGTGGCGTCCGGGAGTAGCCCGCCGAGCCCCGTCGGCGGGTGAGCGGCCAATCTGGCCCGAGGTGGTCAGGGTCACCACGCAAGGCTCGTCAGCCACGTCCTCGGCCACCTCCGTGGTGTCGAACACCGGAAGGTCATCCGGGTGGACGATCTCGGTCCGTCGCGGCCGACCGAATGCCTCCACGGCCTCGGCCAGCTCGGCCACTACAAGGGTGCGACGACGGGTCTCCGACTTTAGGAGTTGCTTGAAGTCCTCGATTGCCGCTTCGAGCTCTTCCCTCTCCTCTTCCAGACGCCGGGTCTCGAGCGCTGTCAGGCGTTTCAGGGGCATGTCCAGGATGTGGTCGGTCTGGTTCCGGCTGAGCGAGAAGCGGTCCATGAGGGCCTCGCGAGCCGTCGCAGCGTCCTCCGAGCCACGGATGATGGCCACCACCTCGTCGATGGCGTCCAGGGCGATCAGGAGGCCAGCCACGATGTGGAGGCGTTCCTCGGCCCGAGCCAGCCGGTGGGCGGTCCGGCGGACCGTCACCTCCAAACGGTGGTCGATGTAGTGGCGACAGAGGTCGTAGATCCCGAGGGTCCGGGGCTCGCCGTCCACCAGAACTACGTTGTTGATACCGAAGGTCTCCTCCAGCGGGGTGAGCCGGTACAGCTCGCCCAGCACGGCCTGCGGGTTGTGCCCCGGCTTAACGGTGACCTGGAGGCGCAGCCCAGTGTGGCGGTCCGACAGGTTCTTAAAGTCCGAGATGCCGGCCACCCGTCCGGTCTCGTTCAACTCCTTGAGCTTGGCAATCACCCGCTCCGGCCCCACCAGGTATGGGAGTTCGGTGACCACGATGGCTTGTCGGCCCCGACCGATGTCCTCCACGTGGGCCCGGGCCCTAAGCCGGATGGTCCCCCGGCCCGTCTCGTAGGCCTCGCGGATGCCGTCGTCGACCAAGATTCCCCCGCTGGGGAAGTCCGGGCCGGGTAGGACGGCCATCAGCTCGTCGGTGGTGGGTTTGGGGCGACGTTTCTTCATCACCAGGGCGACCGCCGCGTGGACCTCAGCCAGGTTGTGGGTGGGCATGTTGGTGGCCATGCCCACGGCGATCCCCGTGGTGCCATTCAGCAACAGGTTGGGGAGGAGGCCTGGCAGCGAGACGGGTTCGGTGGCCTCCCCGTCGTAGGTCGGACGGAACTCCACCGTGTCCTCGTCGAGCTCCCGGACCATGGCCATGGCTGCCTCGGTCAGGCGGCACTCGGTGTAGCGGGGGGCGGCTGGTGGGTCGTCTAGCGACCCGAAGTTGCCCTGCGGGTCGATCAGGGTCATGCCCCGCGAGAACGTCTGGCCCATGCGCACCAGGGCGTCGTAGATCGCCGTGTCACCGTGTGGGTGGTAACGCCCCATGGTGTCGCCCACCACCCGTGCGCTCTTTCGGTGCGGGGAGTCGGGACGCACGCCCATACGCAGCATCGAATAGAGGATGCGCCGCTGAACCGGCTTGAGGCCGTCCCGAACGTCGGGGATGGCCCGGGCCGTAATCACCGAGAGGGAGTAGGCGAGGAAGGACTCTTTCATCTCGTCGGCGACCGGGACCTCCACGACCTGACGGGCGAAGGGCCGGTCGTCAGGGAGGAGTTTCTGCTGCTTGCTCATTGGCCTCGGTGGTGGCTGGTCGTCGGTCGTGGCGCCGTAAGGCGAGCATGGCATGGGGGTGCGACATCGCCCACCGGAGTCCCGTGGCGACCGTACTGTGGGGCGTGGTCCCCGCCGCGGCACCTTCCCGGCGACCGCTGGAAAGCCGGGCTTAGGACAGGATGCGGCAGCGGGAGATGCCGGAGACCAGATCGTCTAGGGCGTCGAGCAGGGCGGTTCCGCCGACGGACCGCATTCGTGCCGCATCACCGGCCGACCAGGGCTGTTCGATGGTTTCGGGGATTAGACCCGCCTGTTGCCACGTCTGGCCGACCATCCGCAGGGCGTGGTCGACGCCAGGGTCCCCGCAGGCCACCAGGATGGCCCCGGCCTCCTCGGGATCCACCGCCGGGGGTCCGCCTACCGGGGTAGAGAACGTTCCCAGTCGAAAGCGGAGGGCTTCCGAGGCGATACGGGCGTGGTTCATCACCACCGAAATTACCTGTCGGTCCACCGGCGTTCGGGGATGCTTGGCCGGTCGGCGGCGGTCAGGGGCGCGGTCCTGGGCAGCACGCCTTGGAGCAGGCGTCGACGGGGACGCCGAGGGACCCGAGGCCCGATCGGATCAGTTCGGGCTCGTGGCCGAGCCTCTCGACAAGGAGGTCAACCACCATGGAGACGAAGCGGGGATCGTCGTCCACCGCTGCAGCTCGGGTGAACGCCACGCCGGCGTCGGCGGCCCGCCCGGACGCCTCCACGTCCAGGTCCCAGGTGATCTCGAAGTTTTCCACTGGGAAGCCCACGGGGGAGACGGCCACTGCGTCCACTCCAGTGGCCGCCAGGGCCTGGATCCGGTCGCCTACGTCGGGCTCCAGCCACGGGACCTGCGGCGAGCCGCTACGGGACTGCCAGACCACTTCGTGGTCGTGCCGACGCTGGGGATCCACCCGCTCGGCGACTAGGCGTGCCGTGTCGCGGAGCTGGGCCACGTAGGCGCAGGTGTCGGCCAGGGCGGTCGGAATGCTATGGGCGGAGAACAGGAGGTGGGCCCGGTCCCGTCGGTCGGCCGGCAGCCGGTCCAGGGCCTCGGCCAACCGGTCGGCGGCCGGATTGATGAGGCCCGGATGGTCGTGGTGGCGCCGGACCCGGTCGAGTAGCGGCGCTCCCGGACCGACGGCCGTCCGGGCCGCCTCCAGGTTCTCGCCGTACCGGCGGCACGTCTCGTAGGAGGCGTAGGGGGAGGCCGTCCAGGCCAGGGCCCGTCGGACCCCAGCGTCGCGCATGGCGGCCACCGTGTCGGCCAGCAGCGGGTCGGCGTTCCGGTTGCCCCAGAAGACGGGCACGTCGAGGCCCCGCCGGTCCAGTTCGGCTCGGATGGCATCCCGTAGCGTCCGCATGCGTCCGTTCAACGGGGACCGACCACCGACCGAGCGGTAACGGTCCGCTATCTCGGCCAGGCGGTCGGGCGGGATGGGGCGGCCGGACGTCACCCGGGCCAGGAACGGTTCGACGTCGTCTGGTCCCTCAGGTCCCCCGAAGGCCACTAGCAGCAGGCCGTCGTAACGTTCGGGCATGGTTAGTGCGGCGTCCTGACTGCTTAACCCTCGACGTTGAAGTGGGCGAGGTCGTCCTCCAGGCCGGCGCGGATCGCCTCGGCCACGGCCCCCCGGGACGTCACCCGGGTCCGCACCAGCCCGCCCCGGCTGACCCCTGTCAGAGCCCGAGCCCGGTCCAGAGCCACCTCCACGACGTCGTCAGGATCGACCACCTCGTCGAGGAACCCGACGTCTACCGCGGCGGCAGGGTCGGTCATCCGGCCCAGGATGACCTGCGCGTAGTGCCGCTTGGAGACGCGGTCCCGGGCCATCTCCGTGGCAAAGAACGGGAGCGGCATGCCGATGGTGACCTCGGGCAGGCCAACCTTGAACTCGCCGGCCGCCCCGACGCGTACGTCACTCGACAACAAGAGGATGGCGCCGGCGGCGATGGCGTGTCCGGTGCAGGCCGCCACCACGGGCCGGGGAAACAGGTACAGCCGGAGGAACAGGTCGACCCCGGCCTTCAGCATGGCCTGGGCCTCGGCTGGGCCCCCTTGCATCACGTTCAGGTCAAAGCCGGCCGAAAAGCGGCCCGGCCGGCCGGCCAGCACCACGGCGTCGGCTCCGTCGGCTTCCACCTGGTCGAGGGCGACCAGCAGGGCGGCGATGGTCTCGTGTCCAAGGGCGTTCGCCTTGCCGTCGTCGAGGTCGATGACGGCCACGTCTCCGTCTCGGCGGACGGAGACCACGGCAGGTGCGGAGGAGGAGTCGGTCATGTCCGAGAACCTACCGGTGCAACGTGGAGGCCATCGAAGTGTGCCCGGCACAAGCCGGTAGCCTGAGGACATGAGCGACCAGACCACCCTCGACGCCGCACTGTCCACCGACGAGCCGGTCATCTCGGTCACCGAGGCCGCCCTGGCCAAGGTGCTCGAAGTCCGGGCCGGTGAGGACGAGCCGGCCTCCCTGGCCCTGCAGATCGACGTGACCGGCGTGTCTGGCGTCGACTACGTCTACGACCTGGCCTTCACGCCCATTGCCGAGCTGTCCGATGACTGCCACCGGTGGGAGTTCGGCGATCTGGAGTTCGCGGTAGGCGACGAGAGCCAGTCGAAGCTGGCCGGGGCCACCCTCGATCTGCCGAGCAACCCGGTGCAGGGCGGCCTGATCATCCGTAACCCGAACCGACCTAACCCATTGGGCGACGTCGGCGAACTGGTCTTGGAAGGCGAGGTCCCAGAACGGATCACCCAGCTCCTGGACCAGAACGTCAACCCGATGCTGGCTTCCCATGGCGGTTTCGCCACTCTGGGCGGAGTCGAGGGCCACACGGCCTACGTGACTATGGGCGGCGGTTGCCAGGGCTGCGCTATGAGCCAGGCG
>JAKURX010000130.1 GCA_022451505.1 Acidimicrobiales bacterium
GCGACGCCCTCCTGGTGGCCCGAGTGGCGACCCGTTTCGCAGAGCACGGATTCGACGTTCGCCACCTCCGGATGTACCTGGTGGCTGCACAGCGTGAAGCCGGCATCATTGAGCAGGTGCTGCGCCCGATACTCCGCGAGGGCGACGGCCGTTCCCGTGCCGAGGTCCGGCGGTTGGTCGACGAGCTGTCCGACGCCGGGGCCGCCCTGCACGACCTGCTCCTCCGGCGCTCCCTCGGACCGTTCGGCTGATGGGCGCACCGGTGCTCCACCGCGGGGCGTCGACCATCGCCCAGAGGGTGGAGGAGATGGCGGCAGAGTTGGACGCCGAGCTCGACGATGGAGCGGTGGTGGTCGGGGTGTTGAAGGGCTGTCTGCCCTTCCTGGCTGATCTGACCCGTCGCATAGACACCCCCATCGAGATGGACTTCTTGGCCTTGACTGCTTTCGCCCCGGACAGCGGTCGAGTACGTCTCACGCACGACTTGACAATCGACGTCGAGGGACGGCAGGTAGTCCTCGTGGAAGGGGTGGTCGACACCGGGTTTCGGCTTGACTACCTCCTGCGTCATGTGCTCGCCCACGGTGCATCCGAGGTCCGGGTCTGCACCCTGTTCGACCGGGCCGACCGGCGTGTACTGCCACTGAAGGTGGACCTAGTCGGGTTCTCTACGACGGCCTCGTATCTGGTCGGCTACGGCCTGGACCACCGGGGGGAGTTCCGGAACCTGTCCAGCGTGGTTGAGGTGGACCTGGCCGAGCTAGAGCGGGGTGGCCCTGCCGGGTTCGATGAAGTCTGGAAGGCCGGCCGCTCGGGAGACCGGCACTAGGGTTCCGGCGTGTCCCTTCGCTGTCTCTTAGCGCTTCTCCGATGATCGAGATGGAGGTGGTGGGCGTGCAGGAGGTCCTGCCATCCAACGTGCCCGTGGTGCTGCTCCGCGAATCTGAGGGCGAACGCTTACTCCCCATCTTCATCGGGATGCCGGAGGCCACGGCGATCGTTCTGGCTCTCGCCGGTCAGGACCCGCCACGGCCTATGACCCATGACCTGTTGGCCGCTGTCCTAGCCACCTTCTCCGTCACCCTGGAACAGGTTGTGGTGACCGAACTGCGCGATCGGACGTTCTTCGCCGAGGTGTACCTGCGGGGCCCGGCGGGAGTAGAGGTGGTGTCGGCCCGACCGTCGGACGCCATTGCCCTAGCCGTACGGACGGGCTGCCCGGTATTCGCCGCTGAAGAGGTAGTCGACGAGGCCGGATACCTGGCTCCACCTACCGAGGAACCGGCGGCCGAGGAACAGGTGGAGGAATTTCGGGTTTTTCTGGACTCAGTGGACCCCGAGGACTTCGGGGGCTGAGCCGATCCCTTGCCACGGTGGCTCGCGCTCAGAGCGTTGGAATAACCGCGTGGGGCGCGAAATCCTTGACCCCGGCATGTCATACCCCGTAGCCTGATCCGGAAGTCACAGGGCTGTAGTTCCACTGCTGTGGTGCGTAGCCCCGGCCCTCCAACCCGGGCCTCGATGCGAGGGAGACGTCCCATGGCCACGAAAGCACCGGCGACAGAAGAGGGATATCCCGGCAAGCGAGCCGCTGAGATCGCCGGCATCACCTACCGGCAACTCGACTATTGGGCCCGCACCGATTTGGTTATGCCGTCGTTGGCCCGGGCCACGGGCAGCGGCAGCCGACGGCTCTACTCCTACCGGGACCTCTTGGAGCTACGGGCCGTGAAGTCCCTACTGGACGCAGGAATCCGGCTAGATCTAGTCCGAGAGGTCTTCGCCTACCTGACCGACCAGCTCGACGAGGACGTGACCCGGGTCAACCTGGTGATCAGCGGCTCCTCGGTCATGGTCCGCACCGGAGAGGAAGAGATCGTGGACCTCCTCCGCAACGGACAGGGCGTCCTGAACATCCTTCCGCTCTCCGGAGTCAAGGACTTGGTGGATGCCCGGATCGTGGAGCTCTATCCGGAGGGACGTCGGACAGCCGGGGATGGGACGACGGCTTCGGCCGTCGGCCAATAGGCGTAGAGGTCGAACCATCGACGACGGATCGAGTGCCGACGAGGTGGGAACGGCCACCGTCCACCGAATCCGGCCCCCGTCTTCAACGGCACCGGATTTCGCCCACGAGTCGGAGCGGCGGATCGCCGAGCTCCTCGACTTCTACGAGATCGCCTGGGAGTACGAGCCCCGAACCTTTGTCTTGGAGACGGCGTCTGACGGTCGCCTCCGCACCGCCTTCACTCCCGACTTCTACCTACCGGACCACGACCTCTACCTGGAAGTCACCACGTTGCGCCAGTCGCTGGTGACGCGCAAGAACCGCAAGGTCCGCCTCCTGCGTCAGACGCATCCGGACGTCCGGGTCCGCATCTTGTACCGGCGGGACCTCGACCGCCTCCGGATCACCCACGCAGCGTGACGGTATACGGCGTCGCTCGCTGACCGGTCGACGAGGCTTAGGTATCAGTCCAGAAGGTCGGGCTGGTCGCGCAGGATCTGCTCGAAGAGCGGCTGGGCACTAAACCAGCTGGCGAAGTCTCCGGCTACCTGCCGGTGGGTGGTAGCCGCTATCTCGGCGTCCATCACGATTGGCTGGCCAGCCGCCTCAGCCAGGAGTTGGGCCTGACAGGATCGTTCCATGGTGACGAAAAGCCAGGTGGCGGCATCCACGCTGGCCCCGACTGTCAGCAGGCCGTGATTGCGAAGGATGGCCGCGCTCCGGTCACCGAGGGCGTAGGCAATACGCTTGCCCTCCTCCGGGTCGTTGACTACGCCCGTGTAGTCATCGAACAGGACGTGGTCCCCGAAGAAGACGCAACTGTCCTGGGTGATTGGGTCCAGAGTGCGCCCTAGCGACGACCAGGCCTTCCCGTGGAGGGAGTGCGAGTGGGCGGCGGCCACGATGTCCGGCCGGGCCATGTGGAGGCCAGAGTGGATGGCGAACGCTGCCTGGTTGACGGCGTAGTCACCCTGGAGAACCTCCCCGGTATGGCTGACCAGCAGGAGGTCCGAGACCCGGATGTGGCTGAACGGCGTGCCAAAAGGGTTGACCCAGAAGCAGTCGCTGTGCTCGGGATCCCGGACGGTGATGTGGCCGGCCACGCCCTCGCTGAATCCGAAGCGTCCGAAGATGCGAAAGGCAGCGGCTAAGCGTTCCTTGCGGTGCCGCCGCTCCGACACGACATCGTCGAAGATCGGGATGTCGTAAGGGATCGGCTTGTCGGACCGGATTGCCGGATTGTTCGTGGGTTGGGTCACCGCTGCCTCCCGGTACGGGCCTTCGAGGAGCAGTGTAGGAGGTGTTCCGGAGGCAAGCCGAGGCGGCCTTGTGCGGATCAGTTGGGCAGGACATCGACCGTCCGCTGGCGGAGCCAGTGGTCGGCCAGGACGAGTAGGGCCATGGCTTCCACCATGGGCACGGCTCGGGGGAGCACACACGGGTCGTGGCGGCCGCGGGCCTCCAGCGTCACCGCTTCGTTGTCCGTGGTCACCGTGTCCTGTTCGGAGGAGATGGTGGCCGTGGGCTTGAACGCCACCCGGAAGACCACGTCAGCGCCGTTGGTGATGCCGCCTTGGACGCCCCCCGACCGGTTGGATGCTGTGGTGGGGCCGTCGGGGCCGGGAACGAAGGGGTCGTTGTGCTGGCGACCGGTCATGGTGACGGCGTCGAAGCCGCTACCCACGTCGAATCCCTTGGCGGCCGGAAGCGAGAGCATGCCCTTGGCCAGGTCGGCTTCCATCCGGTCGAACACTGGATCTCCGAGACCCGCCGGGACGCCTCGCGCAACGCAGGTGACGATCCCGCCCAGCGAGTCTCCGTCGCGTCTGGCGTCCTCGATGAGCGTCGTCATGGCGGCGGCGGCCGCCGGGTCCGGGCAACGGGTGGGGTGGGCCTCGACGTCCTCCAGGCTTACTTCCGAGGGGTCCACCTCGGCGACGAGGTCGTGGACGCGTTCGACCCAGGCCAGAACCTCTATCCCGGCCACCTCAACCAGCAACTGGCGTGCAATGGCGCCAGCAGCCACGCGGCCGATGGTCTCCCGGGCGCTGGCCCGCCCGCCACCACGCCAGTCTCGATGTCCGTACTTGGCGTCGTAGGCCCAGTCGGCGTGGGAGGGTCGGTACAGATCGCGGTGATGATCGTAGGCGGAGGGTCGAGCATCGTCGTTGCGGACCAGCACGGCAATCGGGGCTCCGGTGGTCCGGCCTTCGAACACGCCGGACAGGATCTCGGCCCGATCG
>JAKURX010000131.1 GCA_022451505.1 Acidimicrobiales bacterium
ATCGGTCCAGGCTCAGGTGATGAACCTGATGTTGGAACTCCAGCAGGAACTCGGACTGTCGTACTTGTTCATCAGCCACGACCTGGCCGTCGTCGAACGGATCGCCCACCGGGTGGCCGTCATGTACCTGGGCCAGATCGTTGAACTCGGTTCGCGCGAACAGATTTTCCGCGACCCGCGCCACTCCTACACGAAACGCCTCCTAAGTGCTGTACCAATCGCCGATCCCCGACAGCGCACCGAACGGACGCTGTTGACCGGTGAGATACCCAGCCCAGTCTGGCCGGCCGGCCAGAGCCCCGAGGTGGTCACTCACGCTGAGGTGGAACCCGGCCACCTGGTGGCCAACGAGTAGAAGCGAGGGCCGGCGCGACGCCTCGGTCAGTCCATCCCGTTGTGGTTGAACCGTTTCCTCAGCAGTCCGCCTGATCTCCCGGGGCCGCAGGCGCCGGCCGGTGGAGCACCCCTTCAACGAACTCCACCTCGGCGACCTCGCCGCCGGCGACCCGTCCAATGCCGTCGACCAGCATGCTGTAGTCGCCGTCCCCAGGAGGCGGAAACACCAGGGTGACCGGTCCGGGCTTGGTCAGGTTCCGGAGCGTTCCGCCACCCGGCGTGCACCGGAACGCTCTAGCGCTCGCGTCCCACACAACAGGGACGTGGACCACCTTGGCCGATCCGTCGACGTCCACCGTGACTAGGAAGGCCGCCGAGCCGTACTCCTCGAGACGGGCTGGAACGTCGTTGCCGGTGACCGGGATGCTCACGGCTGCACCCTAGGCCCGGTCCGGCGGGCTACCGATCCGGGTATCAGGTAGTTACCAAATAAGCGCTTCTGCAAGATTATTTGATAGTTTTTCTGGCATGCACCAGTTTCGGATGGGTGAGGCCGCCAACCTGTTGGGGGTTAGCCCGGACACCGTCCGCCGGTGGGCCGACGCCGGACGCCTGGCTACTGAACGGACCACCGGCGGCCACCGCACGGTGGCCGGCACGGAGCTGGCCCGCCTGGCCCAGGAACTGGCCGCCGAGGGCGGCTCCTCTGGGGAAGGCGCGGGAGGGGCAGCCCTGTCGGCCCGCAACCGCTTTACCGGGCTAGTCACCCGGGTGGTCCGCGACGGCGTCATGGCACAGGTGGAGATCCAGGCCGGGACCCACCGGGTGGTGTCCCTGCTGTCTGCCGAAGCGGTCGACGATTTGAGCCTGGAACCCGGAGTACTGGCGGTGGCCGTCGTCAAGGCCACCAACGTGGTGGTCGAACGCCCCCGTTGAGCCCACCACTTCCGCCATGCGCTTCCTTCCGGCCCTCGTCGTCGTGCTCGCCGTCACCCCGGCTACCGCAGCCTGTGCGGCCGACGACACCAACCGGGTGACCGTGTTCGCCGCGTCGTCCCTGACTGACGTAGTCGATGACCTGGCTGAACGGTGGGAGGCTGCCGGCGGCCCCGAGGTAGTGGTGGTGCTCGGCGGGTCAAACCACCTGGCGGCCCAGCTTCGTGACGGCGCGCCGGCTGACGCGTTCCTGACCGCCGACGCGGACCTGCTGGACGGACTGCTCTCCGACCCGGCCCCGGTGGATCTGGTCCGGGGTTTCGCCTACAACCATCTGGTCGTCGCCATGCCGTCTGACGGACCGGGCTGGAATCCCGGAGACCTCCACAACCGGGACCTGGTCCTGGTGGCCTGCGCCCGGGGGGTGCCGTGTGGCGACGCAACCTGGGCCTGGTTCGGCGACCTGCCCGTCGACTCTTACGAGCCGAGCGCCCGGGCCGTCGTCACCCGTCTGGACCTCGGTGAGGCCGACCTAGGAATCGTCTACGCCACCGACGTGGCCGCCCGACCAGGGCTGGTCCAGGCATGGCCCCAGGACCCAGCCTGCCCCTGCGTCGCCTACGCGGCGGCAGCCCTCACCGACCGCGGGCGGTCCTTTCTGGCCTTCCTCGACACGCCGGTCGCGTGGGAGGTCCTGACCGACCACGGCTTCGTTACGGAACCGCCGTCGTGAGCCGGCCTCCGGTACGCGCACCGAGGCCGGTCCTGGCCGTGGCCGTCGTCGGCATCACCGTGCTCGCCCTCCCCCTGGTGGGCCTCGTCCAGCGGGCCCCGTGGACCTCACTGGGCGACCTGCTGGGCCGACGATCCGTGCTGGAGTCGCTCCGGGTCTCGCTCATCGTCAGCCTGGTGGCCGCCGGTGTGGTCTTGGTTCTCGGCACCCCCTTGGCCTGGGTCCTGGCCCGGGTGGAGGTGCCATTTCGGCGGCTAGTCCGGGCCCTCGTAGTACTCCCTATGGTCTTGCCTCCAGTGGTGGGGGGCACGGCGCTCCTGTTCGCCCTGGGGCGCCGCGGCCTGGTCGGCCAGTGGCTGGACCGCTGGTTCGACGTGGCCCTGCCCTTCACCATGGCCGGGGCGGTGGTGGCCGCCGTGTTCGTGGCCCTCCCTTTCTACGTGGTGACAGTGGAGGGGGCGTTGCGGACCACTGGCGACGAGATGGAGGGCCTGGCCGCCACCCTCGGTGCCCCGCCGCTAACCGTCCTCCGGCGGGTCACCCTGCCCCGACTGGTCCCAGCCATGGGAGCCGGGCTGGCCCTGGCCTGGGCCCGGGCCCTGGGCGAGTTCGGGGCCACCATCACCTTCGCCGGGAACCTCCCTGGACGGACCCGAACCCTGCCGCTGGCCACCTTCCAGGCCCTGGAGTCGGACCCGGAGGCCGCCCTGGCTCTCAGCCTGGTGCTCCTGGCCGTCTCGTTAGCCGTCCTCGTACCCACCCGCAACCGCTGGCTACCTACCCGGTGAATGGCCCGAGCGTGGACGCGCCGACCACCGCAACCACCGTCCCAACACCGGGGACCGCTGGGCCCCCACCGGCCGTGGACCTGGCCGGACACACGACGGTGGGTGACCTGACCCTCGACGTCCGCCTAAAGGTCCGACCCGGCGAACTGGTGGCCGTGGTCGGACCCAACGGCGCCGGTAAGACCACGCTGTTACGCCTGGTCGCCGGCCTGGTGGCGCTGGACGCCGGCTCCTTGTCTCTCGGGGGCCGGGTGGTAGACGACGCCACGTCGTCAGGCTTCGTGGCCTCTCACCGCCGCCGGGTGGGTTGGGTTCCCCAGGACCGCCTGCTGTTCGACCACCTCCCAGTGGCCGCCAACGTGGGCTTCAGTCCTCAGGCCACCCCCGAGCGGGTGGCCCACCTACTGGCCGAACTCGACCTCGCCGACCTGGCTGATCGGCGCCCTACCGACTGCTCGGGCGGCCAGGCCCAGCGAGTGGCCGTAGCCCGGGCGCTGGCCGGCGAGCCCGACGTTCTGCTCCTGGACGAGCCGTCCACCGCCCTGGACGCCGAGTCCCGTCGACGGATCTACCACCTGCTGGACGACGGGGAGCGGCCGGCCACCCTCCTAGTGACCCACGACCCGGGCGAAGCTGCCGGGTTGGCCGACCGGGTGGTGGAGCTCGCTACCGGGCAGGTCGTCGGGGGCGCCCCGTAGGATCCCGGCGTGACCGACCCGCAGGATCCGACCGGCCGTCCAGCAGATGACCCTGAGCGGGCCCTAGACCGGTTCCGCCTGGACGGACGGGTTGCCGTGGTCACCGGCGCCAGCTCCGGGCTGGGCGAGCGGTTTGCTCGGGTGTTGGCTGGCGTGGGGGCCCGTGTGGTTCTGGCCGCACGACGCACCGAACGCATCGAAGCCCTAGCCGCCGCACTGCCCGACGCTCTGGCCGTCACCGTCGACGTGGCCGACGACGACGGCCCGCAAGATCTGGTCGACGCCGCCCTTGCCCACTACGGTCGCCTCGACGTGCTGGTCAACAACGCTGGCATCTCTCGGGTGGTCCCGGCCGTCGACGACGACCTTGCAGGCTTCCGCCACGAGCTGGCCGTCGACCTGGTGGCTCCCTACGAGTTGTCCCGTCGGGCTGCCCGGTGGTGGATCGCCGAGGATCATCCGGGCGTGGTGGTCAACGTGGGCTCCGTCCTGGG
>JAKURX010000132.1 GCA_022451505.1 Acidimicrobiales bacterium
GAAACCGGTTCAGCGGCGCCGTCTCGGCGTTGGCCATCGGTGCCGTGCCGATCGAGCGAACCAAGGTGGGCCGCCAGTCCGCAGACATGGCCCGCGACCTGATCGATGACGGGTGGAGCGTCCTGCTCTACCCGGAAGGCGGACGCAGCCCAGACGGGTGGGGACAGGAGTTCCGTGGCGGTGCTGCCTTCCTTGCCATCCGTTGCGAGGTCCCGGTAGTGCCCATCCACCTCCAGGGCACGGGGCGGATTCTACGCAAGGGCCGAACCCTGCCCCGACCGTCGCGCACCACGGTCACCTTCGGCGATCCGGTGCGAGCCAACGACGACGAGAACGCCCGGGCCTTCGCCGTCCGGCTCCAGGCCGCGGTGGCCGCCCTCGGCGACGAGGCCACTTCAGACTGGTGGCAGGCCCGCCGCCGGGCCCACGCCGGTACCTCGCCCGGGCTGACCGGACCGGACATCGGGGCCTGGCGCCGCGCCTGGGTGCTCGGCGACCGGAACCGAGGAATCCGCCGGAAACGCCCCCGATGGCCGGAACTCTGAGCCCAAAAGCCCACAATTCGGCATTCCGTCGCAACTTCTATATTTCTTTGACCTCTCGCCCAAAGCCCGGGCCGAGTGAGCCCAGTAGTTTCTGAAATATTGACGGAATCGCGGCCAGCGTCGCCTCGCGTTCCCCGGATCCCACTATCCCGCCTACCAAACAAGACAAGCGAGATCAACGATGACCGTCGCCGCCTCCACCCCTATTGAACTAATCCAGGGCGTGTACGCCACTCTTGACGAGCGTCTGGAGGTCGGCCGTCGTCGCATGGGAGGCCCGCTGACCCTGGCCGAGAAGATCCTGGTCAACCACCTGGACGACCCGGAGGACGCCGCCCTGGAGCGGGGCGTGTCGTACGTGGACCTACGGCCCGACCGGGTGGCCATGCAGGACGCCACGGCCCAGATGGCATGGTTGCAGTTCATGACCGCCGGCCTCGATGAGGTCCAGGTCCCGACAACCACCCACTGCGACCACCTCATCCAGGCCCGCGACGACGGCAAGAGAGACCTGGCGGCCGCCGTGGACGGCAACCGCGAGGTCTACGACTTCTTAGCCTCGGTGTCTGCCCGCTACGGCGCCGGGTTCTGGAAGCCCGGCTCCGGGATCATCCACCAGGTGGTGCTGGAACAGTACGCCTTCCCCGGTGGGATGATGATCGGCACCGACAGCCACACCCCGAACGCCGGCGGGCTAGGCATGGTGGCCATCGGGGTGGGTGGCGCCGACGCCGTCGACGTAATGGCCGGATTCCCGTGGAACGTGCGTTGGCCGAAGCTCATCGGCGTCCACCTAACCGGCCAGCTGGACGGCTGGGCGGCCCCCAAGGACGTCATCTTGAAGGTGGCCGACATCCTCACCGTTACGGGCGGTACGGGTGCCATCTTGGAGTACTTCGGTCCCGGTGCCCGCAGCCTGTCGGCCACCGGCAAGGGCACCATCTGCAACATGGGCGCCGAGATCGGTGCCACCACCTCATTGTTCGCCTACGACGACGCCGTGTCCCGCTACCTAAAGAGCACCGGTCGCGAAGCGGTGGCCGATGCGGCCGACGCCGTGGCCCACCATCTGCGGGCCGACGACGAGATCGAAGCCAACCCGGGGACCTTTTTCGACCAGGTCATCGAAATCGACCTGTCGACCCTGTCGCCCCACATCAACGGACCCCACACCCCCGACCTGGCCCGTCCGGTGGCCGAACTGGGTGCCGAGGCCGAGCGGGAGGGCTGGCCGATGGCCGTCAGCGCAGGCCTGATCGGCTCGTGCACCAACTCGTCCTACGAGGACATCACCCGGGCAGCCAGCATCGCCCGGGACGCCGTAGCTAAGGGGCTGACCGCCAAGGCGCCCCTGCTGGTCACTCCCGGTTCCGAACAGGTCCGGGCGACCATCGAACGCGACGGGCTGCTGGCCGACTTCGAGGCCCTCGGCGCCCGGGTGCTGGCTAACGCCTGCGGCCCATGCATCGGACAGTGGGACCGCCAGGACATGAAGGACGGCGTCCCGAATTCCATCGTCACCAGTTACAACCGGAACTTCCCGAAGCGCAACGACGGCTACGCCACCACGCATGCCTTCGTAACGTCACCGGAGACGGTCATCGCCCTGACCATCGCCGGTCGCCTCAACTTCGACCCGGCCACCGACACCCTCACCAACGAGGACGGTGAGGAGGTCCGCCTAGCCGTCGGCGCCGGCGAGGAACTCCCGGCTGCCGGGTTCGACCCCGGCAAAGAGACCTTCCAGGCCCCACCGGAAGACGGCTCGTCAGTCGAGGTTTCCGTCTCGCCGACCAGCGACCGGTTGCAGTTGCTCACCCCGTTCCCAGCTTGGGACGGCGCCGACCTGACCGACCTGACGGTGCTGGTCAAGGCCCGGGACAAGTGCACCACCGACCACATCTCGATGGCTGGGCCGTGGCTGCGCTACCGAGGCCACCTGGAGAACATCTCGGGCAACGTCTACATGGGGGCAGTGAACGCCTTCACCGGTGAGGTGGGTACCGGCTGGGACGTCACCGACGGTGGGACCCGCCCCTATCCAGAGATCGCCCGCCGCTACCACGAGGCCGGCATCGGCTGGGTGGCTATCGGCGACGAGAACATGGGCGAGGGTTCGTCACGGGAACACGCTGCCATGGAGCCCCGGTTTCGTGGGGCGAAAGCGGTCATCGCCCGGTCGTTCGCCCGGATCCACGAGACCAACCTGAAGAAGCAGGGGATCCTGCCGCTGACCTTTGCCGACCGGGACGACTACGACCGGATCGGTCCCGAGGACCGCGTCTCGGTGGTCGGCCTGAACGGCCTTGCCCCCGACACGTCAGTTGAGGTCGTCATCGCCTCGCCGGACGGCACCACAACCAGCATCACCACCAACCACACCTACTCCGCTAACCAGATCGAATGGTTCAAGGCGGGCAGTGCCCTGAACCTGATCCGCCAACGTACCGACTCCTGACCCGGGTCAGGACCCCTCAGGTACCAGGCGGGCGTTTACAACGACGTCACCGGTCCAAGCCCACGAGAGAACACACGTGGTGTTGTCGAACCTCTGGGCATGGTGCTCCCACGGGTCGTGGTGCACCGACTCCCCGACCACCTTCGGCTCCCACGGACCGTCGTCACGCTGGAACGAGGCGGATCCGTGTAACAGGTGGTACGTCTCCTCGGCTGGGTGCTCGTGTCGCGGGTAGTGCAGGCCGGCTCCCCACACGCCCAGCCCCGCGCTGACCACGCCGGACTCGACCAGCCCACCGGGACCGATCACCCGCACATAGCCGTAGTTGTCCAGGAAGTGTTGCGACAACGTCGCCGCGTATTCAGCGGTCTGAATCCAGTTAAGGATCGGCGCTGCCGCTGCGAACGTCCGTAGCACCGGTCCGACGCCCGGAACGTCACTCTCCGGGTCGACGTCGGCGAGTAGTCGAGCCGCCGGCAAGACCACCGGTTCGTTTACAACCACTTCAGCGGTGTCTAAGGCGGCGGCTAGTAGACCCCCCACCTCGGACAGCATGGGGTACCGCTCGGCGTCGGGATGTCCCGCGTAGAACCCGGCCAGGGCGGCGACGAGGTCCCCTCGCAGGTCGGAGCTCACGGCCTCTCGGTTCCGCCGGCCAATCTGGCAGTTCGCCGACGTCAGAACGACCGGAGCCGGTATCCGCGGTTACGGGCCTCGGCCAGGGTGTCGGGTCCGAAGCACAGGAACCGCTCGCTGGCCATCAACTCGTCGAGGACGATGGCCAGGGCCTCCTCGTCAGCCACCTGGTCCAGGTCGTAGACCTGCTGGGTGCGCTTGTCCCCGACGAAACGGTAGTGGGCGAAGGCCGACGGTCGATCCATGGCCGCCGACGCTAGCCCGTCCCCTTCCGGTACTACCCACTGCTGAAGAGGGAACGAGACGGGGGCGCGCCCGCTAAGGCGCGCCCCTGTCATCTTGATCGTCTGGAATTCCCGGGGCGACCGTTCATGCCGGCAGGGACCAGTGCCGGCGGTCGGGTCCCGGGGGTGGATCGGCGTGGTTTCGCCGGGTGGTCCAGCGCCGCTCAGCGGCCGCCCACCTCCGAAGTCCCACATCTACTGCTGCTGATCTGGACCACCTCCTCTCCTCGGTGAAGTCGACCCTACGCTCCGCGGCAGGGCTCGTCGAAAATCCTGACGCCCGACAGTAC
>JAKURX010000133.1 GCA_022451505.1 Acidimicrobiales bacterium
CAGGGTTCGCCCTGGCGGCGCCCCTCGTCGTCCGACTGGGACACGCGATCACCTCAGTTGCCCTACGTCGACGCCTGCTCTGGACCGCCTTCCCGTTGACGCTGTTCTTCCAGTTGAAGATGGGCGACGGCGGCGACTTCCGAGCCTTCGGGCCCGACACCTCAACCGGCCTGCTCCACGCCGCACACGTTCTCCTCTACTACGCCGTGTTTTTCGGATACGGCGCCGCGGCTTTCGACGCCCGGACCGACGACGGCGAACCGCTCATCGACCGGCTCGGACGCCACTGGAAGGTCGTCCTCCCCGTTTCGGTGGTGCTGGTCTTCCCGCTCGCTGCAGGAGCAACCTTCGAGGGCGGCGACTGGGCGGCGGCGGCGTCCTTACAGGCGCTCTACACGTGGGGCATGACATTCGGCCTGATGGGGCTGTTCCGCCGGCTTCTCTCCGGAGAGCGCTACTGGGTGCGCTACCTGTCCGACGCCTCCTACTGGATGTATCTCGTCCACCTGCCACTTGTGATCCTCGCCCAGGACTGGATGCGCGGCTGGGACATCCCCCGGATTCTGAAGTTCCTGGTGATCTGCTGGACGGTGAGCGGCCTGCTTTTGGTGACCTACCGCTACCTCGTGCGCTACACCCCGGTCGGCACCCTTTTGAACGGCGTTAGGACACGCCCGGAACCTCGTGGAAACCCTTCGCTGGGTCACTCTCCACTTGAGTCGTCGTAACTGGGAGACGACCGTCAGGGGTGGTTGAAACCTGCAGCGACCCCTTGGTCGGGTAGGCGGGATTTGAACCCACGACCTCCTCGTCCCGAACGAGGCGCGCTACCAAGCTGCGCCACTACCCGTATGAGGCCAGAAGGGTACCGGCGGCCTGTTCCATCCGTTCGGCCCGGACGGCGTCTGGTCAGCCAGCCAGGGCGTCTTGTGCTGTCCGGCGGAGGGCCAGCGGGTCCAACGGCTTGACCACCCAGGCATCGGCCTCGGCCCGACGGGCCAGGAAGACGTCGGCCTCCCGGTCCAGCAGCATGACCACCCGTTGCGGTGGGATCCGCTCGGCCCGTTCCTCGAGGCGGAGATCCAAGCAGGTGGCCATTCCCCCCATGTTCCCGATCTGGAGGTCCAGGACCACCAGGTCCGGCCCGTGTTCGCCGACGGCGGCCAGGACCTCGGCCCCTGCATGTACCCGGACCACCGTATGGTCGCCGCCCAGCGCCGCATCCACCTCGTCGTGGATGCGGTCGGCGTCGGTGGCCAGCAGCACGGTGGAGTCACTCACCCTGTGGAGCGTACTGTCGGGCCCCAGGTCGGTAGCCGTCCGGAAGGCGGCTACAGCACAGGGCGTCGACTGGCGGTCGTCGAGCGCGTCTACATTGCACGACACACAAGAAGGATCCGGCGGCCACCGTCGGACGAGCGGAGGAGGTTCCCGTGCTGGAGATCTCGGTCGAACGCCATGACGACTACGTGCTGTGCCGTCCGGCTGGAGAGCTTGACGCCTACACGGTGGCCCAGTTCCGTGAGGCCTTGACCGAACTGGCCGACGAGTCCTACGTGCTGGTCGACCTGTCCGACGTGCCGTTCATGGACTCGGCCGGCTTGGGCGCCTTGATCGGCGGGATTCGCCGGGCTCGGGAGAACGACGGTGACGTGGCCGTGGCCTGTAACCGTCCTGCCCTGACTCGACTGCTCCACACCACCGGTTTTGACCGCATCGTTCCCGTCCGCGAAACGGTCGAGGAGGCGGTCTTGGCTCTCGGCGAGGACGCCGGCTGACCGACCGGAGTCACCGGTCGGCCGTCGTAGGCTGGCCCGCCGGTTGCCCCGCCATCGGGGTGGCCCCTGAACCATGGCCCTTCCGTTCCCCCTTCGCCGACTGACGGCTGCCGCTCTACTGGCTGCCCTGCTGTGCGGGCTGGGTGCTACCGCGGCGTCGGCTCATGGAGACGAACAGCACGAGGTCTATCCGGCGGCGGTGGACGTGGTGGAGGCCAGTGGCTTCCTCGACCCCGTCCTGGTCGGGATGATGGCCGACACGCTGCGGTCCGTGGACCCGGACCGGACGGTGGCCATTGTCTTCCAGGTCAACAGCACGGCGTCCGTGGTCCCTGTCGACGAACTGGTCGTCCTTGCCGACCTGATCGTCGGGGCTCCGGTTCCAGTCTCCTTCTGGGTCGGTCCATCGAAGGCCCGGGCCACCGGCCCCATAGCCCAACTAGTGGCTCTAGGCGACGACGTGGGCATCGCTCCGGGAGCACGCTTGGGTGCTACCGGCGAGTCCTTCCTTCCCGCAGGCTCCTACGATCCGGCGTTCGGTCCCACCACTGGTGACCTCCGGGACCGGACCGTGGGCTACCAGGAGGCAATCGACCTCGGCCTGGCTCGCCCCGCCCCGGTGCTCCTCGAGCACCTGGTCGGCGTCCCCGGCTTCGAGGTCCACACGGTGGCCGAGAAGGACGGCCCCTCAGTCCAGCCCGTCACCCCGACCCGGTTCCACCAACTGAACGTGGTCGACCAGTTCTTCCATACGGTGGCCAGCCCGGCTGTCGCCTACCTGCTGCTCCTGGTCGGCCTGGGCCTGCTGGTCTTCGAGCTGTACACGGCTGGCGTGGGGATCGCCGGGGTGATCGGCGCCGTGTCATTCCTCCTGGCCACCTACGGCCTCGGCGTCCTACCGGCCCGGGGGTGGGCGATCGGCCTCGTGGTCCTGGCCTTCCTGGGCTACGCCATCGATGTTCAAGCCGGGGTCCCCCGAACCTGGTCGGTAATCGGGACGGTGTCACTCGTCGTCGGCTCGGTGTTCCTCTTTGACGGAGTGTCGCTTTCGTGGATCACCTTCGGCGTCGGAGTGGTCGGCACCGGGATGGGGATGGTGGGCGGCATGCCGGCCATGGTCCGGACCCGGTTTTCTACGCCGACCATCGGCCGGGAGTGGATGGTCGGGGAGACGGGACACGCCGTGGAGCGCCTTTCACCCAACGGAACGGTGTCGGTACGAGACGCCGTCTGGCGGGCCACCACCAACCGGGCCACCCCACTGGAGCCGGGCGACGAGCTCCGGGTGGTGGCCATCGACGGCCTGTGGTTGGAGGTCGAGCCCCTGGAGGGTGCGGCCCGGGACTACCGGCGACGGGGCGGCGACGCCTCGCAGGACACCTAACCCCGCCCGGAGGGTTGGGAACGAGCCACCCGAACCCCCCTTGCCCGTCCATCGACTCACGTCCTAGGTTCGCCACAGGCCCCGGCGGCCGGGCCGACGGTGGCGAACCAGGGGGTATGCGGATGTCCGGCGGTGACGCATTCCGAGAGTGGCACGGCAGGGCGGCCTGCCGCGGCCCACAGATGGTGGTGTTCTATCCACCCGACACGGGCGAACAGCGCGACGAGCGGCGATGGCGGGAGGCCCAGGCCAAGGCCATCTGCGAGCAGTGCGCCGTGGTGGGCCGGTGCCTGGAGTTCGCCGTGGCCCGTCGCGAGACCCACGGGATCTGGGGCGGCACCAGTGAGACAGAGCGCAGGGTCCTGATCGGCCGCTGACCCCGACCGGGAAACCGGTAAACCGGGTTAGGCCTGGGGGAGGCGGGGGCCGGCGATTCGCAGGTCGCCACGGCGTCGGGTCATCCCCGTTGCGTCCAGGCGGGCCAGCAGCGGCATGGCGTGCTTCCGGGTGTTGCCGGCCTCTTCCCGGAAGGTCGACACGGTGAACCCCTCGGGGTGGTCGGCCAGCAGGCGGGCAGCCAGGCGGGCCGCAGCGTCGACGGCGCTGGACGCGAAGAAGATGCCCTCCACCTCCACCACGTCGCCTCGGCGGACCAGTTCCCGCAAATCGCCCCGGTCCACGCCGTCCGGAGGAGGGGGGACGAAGGGGGAGGCGGCCAGAGCGGCCACGAACGGGTGGTCGGCCAGCGGGTCGGCCACCCCGGCGGGGACTAGGCGACCGGCCTCCACCTCGGCGTCATCCAGCAGCACGACCGCGGCCCGGGCCAACTCCCCGAGGCCGACCAGGTCCAGGCCGCGCGGTCCCGCGTCGGCGAGCGCGTTCCGGAGGTCCTCCAGGGTCCGGTGGAGAACCACCGGGTCGACGACCCACCGGTCCAGGTCAGGTTCGCGACGTTCCCCGGTGAGGCGCTCCAGCTCGTCGACAGGCACCCAGCCTCGCTCCCGAACGCCGCGGTCCACGCTCCGGTCGGGGCGGGCCCGCGA
>JAKURX010000134.1 GCA_022451505.1 Acidimicrobiales bacterium
ATCCACCGGTCGGACTACGAGGACGGGATCCCCGAACTGAACTCGGACGAGTTGGCCGCGCTCCACCTGGCATCGAACCTGGTCCGCATGGAGGGCGCACCGGCCGACGATCCGTTCTTCAAGCTCGGCGGTGTGGCCCACGATGATGAGGGACCGCTAGCCCGGGTACCGGGCGGGGGGAACGTCCAGGACCTGATGCGGGCCGCGATCGAATGTCGTGTCGTGTCCTTCGGCTACGGCGTGGAGAAGCGTTTGGTTGAACCGCACCGTCTGGTGTTCAGCCGGGGCCACTGGTACCTGGTTGGCTACGACAAGGTCAGGGAGGCAGTTCGCGTGTTTCGGGTTGATCGGATCAGTTCCGGCGTCGTTGCTGGTGACGAGCACTTCGAGGTCCCCGAATTCGTACCCGAGGTGGGAGACGAACTGCCCTGGTGCTACGGGGAGGAGGAACCGGTCTGTGCCCGACTCCTGGTGGACGCGCGACATGCCCCGTGGGTGGTTGAACACCTGGGCACCACGGCGGTGGTGGAACATCGGGACGATGGATCGGTAATTGTCGAAACCCAGGTTCGGAAGCCGGAGGTGTTCCGGTCCTTTGTCTTGATGTTCCTGGAGGGTGCTGAGATCCTCGAGCCGTCCAAACTACGCCAGGACATGCGTTCCTGGCTGGAGTCCCTGACGTGACGTCAATGCCGGCGTTAGAGCGGCTACGTCGGCTACTGGCCATCGTCCCCTGGGTGGTGGAACAGGACGGTCCTCTCATTGATGAGGTGGCGGTCCGCTTCGACTATGACCGTGATGAGTTGATGGACGACCTCGAGAAGATCCTCTTCTTCGTCGGCATCTACCCATTCACCCCTGATTGTCTGATCGAGGTGTGGTTGACAGAGGACCGCGTGTGGATTCGCTATGCGGACTGGTTCCGGCGTCCCCTCCGGTTGAGCATGTCCGAGATCACCACGTTGCTTGCCGCCGGAACGACAGTGGTCGGACTTCTGCCCCGGACCTCGGACGATGATGCCGAACTTGGACCACTGGAACGTGCGCTGGCGAAGTTGTCGGTCCTAGCCGAGGGCTCCGATCGGACTGTCGAGATTCGGCTCGGCACCACAGGCAGCCTTTTGACCACCGTGCGCGAAGCAGTTGACAACCGGGAGGCCCTCGAGCTCGAGTACCACTCGTTCCACCGTGACGAGGTAGGTACACGGATCGTAGAGCCGCATCGGTACTACGCCGACAAGGGGCACTGGTATCTGGTGGGGTACTGCCGCTCGGCAGGAGCCCAGCGAGCCTTCCGACTGGACCGAATTCGAAACTGCAAGCCAACTGGCGAGCGCTTCGCTGCTCCTGAGGAAGGCGATGGGGCTCCGGAGGGGGTGCCGCTGGACGGTCGGCTCCCTGAGGTAGTGCTGGAACTGGACCCGGAAGCCCGGTGGGTGGTCGACGAGTACCCACACACCGGGATGGAGGAGACCAGCGAGGGGCGATTGAAGGTACGGCTGCCTGTGGCGTCAGAGCGGTGGGTGGAACGTCTCCTCGTCCGGCTCGGCCCGCACGCAACTGTGGTGGAGGCCCCGGATGGTTTGGGGGCGGAACTGGGCGGGGCTGCCGCCGATCGGATCCTTGCTCGCTACCTGATCGGAAGCGGCACCGGACGATGACGGTCTAGAACTAGGTTGCCCCCGTGGGCGACGACATGACGACCGGAGATCGGCTTGACGACCTCTCGGACCGGGAGTGGGCTGACGCCATCCTGGACAGGGCCCGGGAGCGTTCAGCGGCCGAAGACTTCGGGGTGTCCCTGGGTGATGATCCGTTTGGGCTAGTCGACCCCGATCCACCAGACCCAGAGACAGCAGGCGAGTCGGCCGCCCCGGGCTCTCCCATCTCACCCGAAGGAGTAGTCGTCGAGCCGAGGCCAGGGCTGGTTACCCGTGAGGAAATAGATCCGTCGTTCGAGCCGCCCCTGTACCAGGATCCGATAGAACCATTCCCCACGGTGCCACCACCTGTGCCGCCCGATCTCGGACTCCCTGGGGCCCAAAGGAGGGTGGGTCGGGCGGCCCTGGAGTGGGGAGCGGTGATCGTCGGGGCGCTGGTCATGGCCCTCCTGGTGAAGGCCTTCCTCTTCCAGGCCTACTACATTCCCTCGCCTTCGATGGAGCCGACCCTTGGCGAGGGGGACCGGATCATCGTCAACAAGGTGAGTTACCGGCTACACGACGTGAACCGGGGCGACCTAGTGGTCTTTGAGGCCCCAGAAGGCACGGGCGGGGTGGACGACCTCATCAAGAGAGTTGTCGGTCTTCCGGGTGAACTCATTCGGGTGGCCAACGGTCGGGTGCTGATCGACAACGGAATGCTCCTGGAGCCGTACCTGCCGCTCCAAGACGGCACCGCTGGCTTGTCCACCTCGGCCAACTGCGCCAATCTTCCGGGAGACGTCGACGGTTGCCGGGTCCCACCTGGCCATGTCTTCGTTCTTGGCGACCACCGAACCAACTCGAGGGACAGTCGCTTCTTCGGACCGATCCCTGAGGACTCGATCCGAGGCCGGGCGTTTCTGCGTATTTGGCCTCTGGGTGAGATGAGACGCCTCTAAGCCGACCACCAGGCACGGGCGCAGGTCACCATGCGATCCACGTGGTCGCTGTAGACGCCGTCGATGCCAATCCTGAACAGGCGGTCGAGTTGCCGCTCGTGTTGCGCATCCCAACCGAGGCACGCCAGCCCGAAGCGGTGGAAAAGGGCGGTCAGCCCGCCCGTCCAGTCGGATTGGTGGAGGTTGATGGCGTCGATCCGAGCCGCGGCCAGGCGGGCCGCTCGGCGCTCTGGCCCCTCCTCGATCCGTTCGAGACGCGTGGAGTTGACGAGTCGGATCGAGGGGTGAAGACCCCGCCAGGAGGCCACCGTCTCCCAGTCCGGATGGCAGAGCCACAAATGTCCAAGGGCCCCAGGGTGTCGGTTGGCCACGGCAACTACCTGGTCTGTGACAGCCGGGTCCATCACGTCGAGGGACACTTGGCAGCCGGTTCCAACGGCCTGGTAGAAGTCCTCAAGGGAGGGGAGAGTGACGGGTAACGACCCTGCCGCGATGTCGGTTACCGCCCGTCGCCGGTAGAAGGGTCCCACGCGGCCATGGTGGCTCAGGACCGGGACCCCGTCCGAAGTAGGCCACACGTCGCTCTCCAAACCGGTGGCGCCCAGTCGCATGCCCAGTCTGAAGGCATCGAGGGTGTTCTCCGGAGCATGGGCCATCCCACCCCGATGGGCAAAGAGCACGGGCTCGGAATTGGGGCGCGAACCGGTTGAGGTCACCAACCCATCATGCCCAGTAGGGCGGTGACTCCATGGCACCCGGTCGAGGGGTCACCGGTAGGCTCGCGGTATGGGCAACCTGGGTGGGGGGGAGATCCTGGTGATCCTCCTGGTCGGGTTGCTGGTCCTGGGTCCCCAACGGCTTCCGGCGGTAGGACGTCAGGTGGGTCGCGTGATTACCGAGATCCGCAAGGTGAGTAGGGGCTTCCAGGAGGAGTTTCGGGCCGCGATAGACGACCCGCTGGGCGAAGCCGAAGCACGAGCTCGTGGTGCCCGACTGCGGTCAGAGTCCAGGTCGGTTGGCAGGAGACCTGCTCCGTCTGGGGAGGCGACCGACCCGGACGATCCTGAAGCCGACCACTGAGTTCAGGTGAAAACCCGCGAAGAGGGGCGGATGCCCCTGATGGCCCATTTGCAGGAACTCCGGCGTCGACTCCTCATCTGCGCCCTGGCCGTCACCGCCGGTGCGGTGGCCTGCTGGTTCCTCTACCCGCGGATCCTAGATCTGCTTCTTGAGCCTTACTGCCAGCTCCGGGGGTCCGCCGGGCCCACACCGGTTTTCGGCGAGGGGTGCGACTTGTTGGTCACCGATCCCCTTGAACCGTTCAGCGTTCGACTAATGGTGGCCGGCTACGGGGGCCTGGCACTAGCCGTCCCTATTCTCCTTTGGGAATTGTGGAGGTTCGTTGTGCCGGGCCTCCTGGCCAGGGAGCGACGATGGGCGCTGCCGTTCGTCCTCATCGGAGCGGTCCTCTTCGCCGCCGGGTGCGCCCTGGCCTACTGGAGTATTCCGCGGGCCCTGGACTTCTTGGTGGGCATCGGTGGACCGGATCTGGTGAGTGTCTTTTCGCCAGCCCACTACCT
>JAKURX010000135.1 GCA_022451505.1 Acidimicrobiales bacterium
CGGCGCAGCCACCGAGGTGGAACTCAAGGAGAAGAAGCACCGCATCGAAGACGCGGTGCAAACCACCAAGGCGGCCATCGAGGAGGGCGTGGTGGCCGGCGGTGGCGTGACTCTCCTACGGGCCCAGGTGGCCGCCGAGTCGGCAGCCGAAGATCTGGATCACGACGAGGCCACCGGGGCTGGCATCGTGACTCGGTCCCTGGTGAGCCCGCTCACCCAGATCGCAGTCAACGCCGGCCTCGAAGGTGGTGTGGTGGTCGAGAAAGTGAGGGCCCTCGACGGCCCGAACGGTCTGAACGCCGATACCGGCGAATACGAGGACCTGATCGCGGCGGGCATCATTGACGCGGCCAAGGTCACCCGTTCGGCCCTGCAGAACGCGGCGTCCATCGCCGCTCTATTCCTGACCACCGAGGCCGTCATCGCCGACGCCCCGGCGGAGGGTGCCACAACCGGTATGCCGGACATGGACTTCTGACCGGATCGGTAGTCACAGAGCGCCCAGGGGCGCCCATCCGGGCGCCCCTCTGCGCGTCCGGGCCCTATCCAACCGGGAGAGGGGAAGCGATCTGGGGAGACCCAGGGGCGGCAGCCGGGCTAGGGCTGGGCGTGTTGCCAGCCGAACCGGCCCTTGATGCAGAGGTGACCGTCAGTTACCGAGTGGTCGGCCGGGGAGGTGACCTTGACGATTCGTTCGTCCTGGACATGCAAGTCCAGGTTGCATCCCACGCCGCAGAAGCCGCACACCGTGCGGGTCACCTCTTGGGCGTCAGCATCCCAGGTTCCGGTGAGGCGCATGTCGTGCTCGGTCTTGAACACTAGGGCCCCGGTGGGACACACGCCGATGCAGTTTCCGCAGTACACGCAGGCGGATTCGGGCAACTCCACGTCAAACTCGGTGGAGATGTGAGCTCCGAAACCCCGTCCGGCGGTTGCGATGGCGAAGGTGTGCTGGGCGTCGTCCCCGCAGGCTTCGACGCATTTGTAGCAGAGGATGCAGCGTTCGTAGTCCCGCACGTAGAGCTCGTCCTGGACCTTGGCCGGCTGGGCGACTGTCGCCACCTCGTGGTGATCACCCATCCGCTCAGGCCGGGAGCCGTAGTGGTTCATCCAGTCGGCGATCTCTTCGTCGGCCCGGTCCATGGCCACTGACGAGGCCAGTAGTTCGAGGACCATCCTCCGGCTGGTACGAACTCGCTCTGAGTCGGTAGCCACCACCATCCCCTCCTCGACAGGCCGGGAGCACGACGGCACAAGGACCCGGGAGCCCTCCACCTCGACCACGCAGACCCGGCAGACGTTGACCGGAGTGAGGTTCTCGGCCCAGCACAGCGTCGGGGTGTCGAGCCCGGCCCGACGGCAAGCGTCGAGGATGGTCGCCCCCTCCGGGACGGTGACTGTCTCACCGTCGACGGTGATCTCTACCAGGGTCGTCGGTACCCCGACAGGTGTCTCGTTCACCGGTTCCCCTCTAGCAGTCCGAGATCCAGGGCGGAGCGCACCGCCGATGAAGCGGTGTGGCCCAGCCCGCAGATCGAGGCGTCGCCCATCACCGCGGCCAGGTCGTCGAACAGCGGCCGTTCGTCGCCGGATGATGTGCCGTCGGACAGCCTGATCAGCAGTTCCTCCTGCCGGACGGTGCCTACCCGGCAGGGTACGCATTGTCCACACGACTCGTCGCGGAAGAACGCAGCGATGCGCCGCACCGTGTCGGCCAGGTCATCGTGGTCGCCGAAGGCCATGACGACCCCGGAGCCCAGTGACACCCCGGCCTCTCGGGTGGCTTCGAAGGTTAGGGGGAGGTCGATGGAGTCGGGGCCGACGAAACTGCCGGCCGCGCCACCCAACAGCACCGCGGCGAGGCCTCCGGTTCCGGAGAAGCCGCCGGCCGCCTCGAGTACCTCACCGAGGGTCACCCCGAACTCGAATTCGTAGAGTCCCGGGGTTGCGACTCGACCGCTGACGCAGAACAGTCGGGTTCCCGAGGATTTTTCGGTGCCCTCGGCGGCGAAGGCCGCCCCACCGTCGAGGACGATGCGGGGCACGTTGGCCAGCGTCTCCACGTTGTTGACCACCGTCGGTTCGTCGAACAGCCCGTGGGTGGTGGGAAACGGTGGCTTGTTGCGAGGTTCGCCCCGGTACCCCTCGATGGAGTTGAACAGGGCGGTCTCCTCGCCGCAGATGTAGGCGCCAGCCCCGCTACGCAGTTCGATATCGAAGGTCCGGCTAGATCCAGCTACGTCGTCGCCGAGTAGACCGGCCCGTTGGGCCGCGTCGATTGCTGTGGACAGACGCTCGGTGGCCACCGGGTACTCGCCCCGGACGTAGAGCCATCCCGTCTCGGCGCCGACGGCTAGGCCAGCGATGGTCATGGCCTCAATGATGGCGAAGGGGTCGTCTTCCATTAGTACCCGGTCCTTAAAGGTGCCCGGTTCGGACTCGTCGGCGTTGCACACCAGATGGTGGGGTCGCCCATCCTGGTCGGCCACCGCCCTCCATTTGACGCCGGCGGGGAAGGCGGCTCCGCCCCGTCCCAACAGTCCGGAGGCGGTTACCTCGGCAATGACCCGGTCGTCTCCCATCCTCAGGGCGGCCTCAAGGGCCCGGTAGCCACCGTGGGCCCGGTAATCGTCGAGGCTCGTCGGGTCTACCACTCCGACCCGGGCCAGCAGCCGTAGCCGGTCCGAGCCAGTCTGGGGCACCGCCGTCGGTGTAGCGGGGCTACCGGTGGCTACCGCCTGGTTAATGGCCGTGGGGTTGGCGTCCACCACGGTGAGGTCGGTGGCTCCGATGCGTTGGATGAGCACCGCGGGCCCGCGTTCGCACTGGCCGAGACACGGACTGGGCCGTGCCGTGTATCCGGCGGCAGTCAGGGAGTTGACCAGTTCGGCGCCTCCGGTCAGCCGACACGCCACGTCGTCGCACACGTGGAGCACCATCTCGGCCTCGGGGGGTTCGCCGGCCAACAGGTGGTAGAAGGTGGCCACTCCGTAGGCCTCGGCCGGCGGTACCTCCAGAACTCGGCAGACGTGGTCAAGGCCACCCGGGCTGATCCATCCGGCGGCCCGCTGGAGGGCGTGAAGGGCTGGCAGCAGAAGGTGACGACGCTCCCGGGTCCGCTGTCGGCCGCCGTAGACGAGGCGTTCTGACACCTCCACGATGACCGGGCCCAGGCCGGCCACAGCCTGGTCGACGGCGACCCGTTCGGTCTCGGTGGGGGCGGCGGTACCGAACCTGAGGTCAGGCACCGACGAGCTTCTCCACCCGGATGGCGGCCGCCTTGAACTCGGAGGTGCCCGACTTGGGGTCCCAGGCGTCGTTGGTCAACTGGTTGACGTCAGCCAGTTCAGGGAAGTGGAAGGTGGTGAAAGCCAGGCCGACCGGCAGGTGGGGGTCGACGGCGACGGTCATCTCGATCGTTCCGCGCCGGGACGACACCTGGACCCGGTCCCCGGCGGCCACTCCGAGGGCTACCGCGTCGGTCGAGGACAGGTCTAGGGCCTGGCCGGTGCGGATCGGTGAGTCGTATTTGTCGGTCTGTACGCCCGTGTTATACGAGTCGAGGGCCCGACCGGTGGTGAGGCGTAGCGGGTACCGGTCGTCGAGTGCCTCGGCCGGGGGACGGTCCTCGACACAGGAGAACGGGGCGAGCCGCCCACCGGCCGGCCGCTCCCAGAGGCGACCGTGGAGGAAGGGGCTGCCCGGGTGGTCCTCGTCGGGGCATGGCCACTGGATGCCTCCTTCGGCCTCGATGCGCTCCCAGGACATTCCGGCGTGCATCGGGGAAACAGTGCGCAACTCCTCCCAGAGGTCCTCGGCGGTTGGCCGACCCCAGCGGTCGTCACCCAGGTGTTCGGCCAGGTCAGCGAAGATATCGATCTCCTGGCGAGCCCCACCGGGCGGTGGCACCGCTGCCCGGGTGCGTTGTACTCGGCGTTCACTGTTGGTCACGGTGCCGTCGGATTCGGCCCACCCCAGCGCGGCGGGTAGCACCACGTCAGCCATCTTGGCGGGCCGGGTCATGAAGACGTCCTGGACGACGAGGGTGTCAAGTGTTCCTAGGGCCTTTCGGGCATGGTTAACGTCGGCCTCGGAGTCGGCCGGGTTTTCACCGATCACGTAGAGGGCCCGCAGGTCTCCGCGACCCATGG
>JAKURX010000136.1 GCA_022451505.1 Acidimicrobiales bacterium
AGGTTGACGTCGTCGGCCCCCAGGCCAGCTCGTTCCAGCGCCCGGGACGCTTAGGCAGCCATGCCGGTCACCGCGATCTTGAACACCGCCTGCCCCTCGAAGTGCAGGCGGTCGACGGCCGGTTCGTTGACCGCTGACGGCGCGCCCTGCGTTCCCATGGCCCGGATCACCATGGTCCGGCCCTTGAAGCCGTCCGAGCCCAGATCCACCGAAAGCACACCGGCTCCCGACTCGGACGGCTCGAAGATGGCCGCGCCAGCACCATCGGCGAACAAGATCGAGGTGGCCCGGTCCTGGTAGTCGATGACGTAGCTGAGCTTCTCGGCACCCACCAGCAGGACCCGCTCGGCGAAGCCCGACTCGATCATCCCGGTGACCACCGAGGTGGCGTAGACGAAGCCCGAGCAGGCGGCGTTCAAGTCGAAGGCAGCGGCGTTCTCGGCGCCCAGGCGCTCCTCCAGCATGGCCCCAGTGCTGGGACAGGAGATCTCAGGAGTGAGGGTGGCAACCACGATCAGGTCTAGGTCGGCTGCTGCCACCCCGGCACAGGCCAGGGCCCGCCGGGCAGCCACCTCGGCCAGGTCAGTTGTCTCTACGTGGGAGATATGGCGCGAACTGATTCCGGTGCGCTCAGTTATCCACTCGTCGGAGGTGTCGCAGAGCTGCTCAAGGTCCTCGTTGGTGAGTTGCACTGGTGGGACGCACTTGCCCCAGCCGGTGATCGCTGCCCGTCGTGTCACAGGACCCCCTCATCCGACACCGCTCGGCTGTGGTCCGCGCGGCCCGCGAACCGTACCGGACGAAGGCTCAAACCGCCTCTGGCCTGCCGTTCTAACCGACCTGGTCGGTGTTCTCGAAAGGCCCGAGCCCCAACTGGTCGCGGATCGGTACGACCGGAGGGTTAGTCAGAGTACGCCGCTGCCAGTTCGCACCGTCGACCACGAGAGTGTGTCCAGAGATGAACCGGGCGTACGGCGAGGCCAGGAAAGTAGCCGCCCAGCCCAGTTCCTGACGTTCCCCCACCCGGAGCGCGGGCTGGCAGGGATCCTTGTCGTGCGTCCGGTCGAGGCTGCCCCGGATGTCGTCGGTCATGTCCTCATGGGGGAACAGGCCGGGCACGAGACCGTTGACCCGGATGCCGGCCGGCCCCCACTCCACAGCAAGGGTCTCGACGAGATTCTTGACGCCGGCCTTGGCGGCTGCCGAGTGAGCGAAGCCCGGACCGCCGGTCCAGGCGTACGAGGCGCCCACGTTGAGAATCGATGCCGGGCTGCCGGCCGCGAGGTGTCGCCGGGCGAACTCTCGGGCGCACAGGAATGTCCCGTTGAGGGTGATGTCGACCACGGTGCGCCAAGCGTTGGGTGACAAATCCTCAGCGGGCGACGGGAAGTTGGCCGCAGCGTTGTTGACGAGGATGCCTGGTAGGCCAAAGGCATCGGTGGCGGTGTCGAACGCCGCGGCGATCGCGTCGGCGTCGCGGATGTCGCATTGGGCAGTGACCACGTCAGCACCGACCTCCCGGATGGCCGCCGCACCCGCATCGAGGTGTTCAGGTTTTCGACTAGCGACCACGACCGAGGCGCCCAGCCGAGCGAACTCAACGGCGATGGCTTTACCGAGGCCGGTACCAGCGCCGGTGACGAACACAGCCTCTCCGTCGAAGGTGCCTGCGGGTAGGGCGCTGACGCCCAATGGTGGGGGCGCCGGAAACCCTGGGTCGGAGAGGTCCGTCACAATCAGCTCCCCCGGTACCGGGGTTCCCGGTTCTCGTCGCGGGCCGCCCGGAACTCCGCGAAATCGTCGCTGCGGTTAAGGAACGTCTGGTAGATCAACTCGTCGTCCATAGAGGTTCGTTGCTGGGGTCTCGCCAGGTGGGCGATGACCCGTCGGGCGAGTTTCACGCCAACAGCCGGCGCGGCGACGATCTGCTCGGCCATCTCCCGTGCCGTGGCCTCCAGGGCTTCGGGTGGCACGACCCGGGACACGATCCCGTGGTGGAGGGCCTCCTCGGCTGAGAGCTGCCGGCCAGTGAGGACCATGTCGCTGACCAGGCCATGGCCGCACATCTCATATAGGACTCCCATGCCTCCGGTGTCGGGGATTACGCCGTGGCCTAACTCCGGGAGCATGAAACGGGCGTCGTCGGCGGCGATCCGAATGTCACACAGCAGGGCCCGTTGGAACATCCCACCGATCGCCCACCCCTGGATGGCCACAATGACCGGAGCGTCGATGTCCCACAGCTGCTGGATACCCCGATGTCCCCGCACCATCAACTCGTGGTGGGTGAGTTCGGTCCGGTTCGTTCCTATGGCCGAAACATCCCGGCCTGAAGACCACGACCGGCCCTCGCCCCGCCAGATGACGGCCCGGACGTCAGGACGGCCCGCGAGTTCGCCGAGGATCTCGAACAGCCGGGCGTCCATCTCGTCGTCGAAGGCGTTGTGCTTGTCGACGTTGTTGTTCGTGATCGTGGCGATCGATCCGTCTATCTCTAGCCGAACCCGGTCAGTCACGGACTCGCCTCCCGTTGTCACTCTGGGCCGTCTCCGTCGGCACCCTCAATAGTTCCGATGACCCTAGACCCGACTCCCGGAGGCCTCATCGGCGAGGCTTCGCCCCACCCACCTACCCTCTGACTCCGAGGGTTGAACCTGGGGGGTTGGAGATGACCGACTGGCATGGATTTTGTGATCGTCTGCGCGATCTAGGCGACGGCATTGTCGACATGCCAGGCGTGGATACCGAGCAGGATGTCGTCAACGGCCAGCGGCACCTGCTTGGACTCTTGGCGGGTGCATTGCAGGAATCAATCGAGTTCTCCGACCGGGAAGTGCCATCGATCTATCGTCACAACTCGGACACCGGCCAGTGGGGGGCTCCGGGTCCCGACAACACGTACTGGCGGGCAAAGATCGAACCATCGGGCACCTACCGGCTCGGTGGGAAGGTTCCTGGTGGGCGCCCGTTTCTGATCCAGCTCCCCGAAGGAGAAATGCACCTCGGACAGTATGGATCGCATGGAGAGATCACCTCGGAGGAACTCTCAATCGCGGCCGACGGCTCTTTTGAACTGATCATCAGCGCCGAGCCCCATGACGGCGACTGGCTGCGGATCGACGGCGAGGCAGACCACGTTTCCATACGGGAGTACTTCCTTGACTGGAACGTTGAGCCCGGCTGGTTTGTGATCGAACGACTCGACCGGATCGACACATTCCCAACGCCACCAACCCCGGCAGTATTTTTCAGCCAACTTGACCGGTCCATCACCTGGACGGAGAAAACATTCACGTTCTGGCCGGACTGGATCCAAAGCCTCCGTCTCGGTTCTCCGCTCAACGAGGCAACCTCTCCACAATCTGTACCCGGAAGTGCCGACAACGTTGCTTACGGCGGCATCCAGTTTGAACTTGCCCCCGACGAGGCACTCGTTATCGACCTCGAAACACCTGAGGCGAAATACTGGTCGTTCGCCCTGTACGACCTCCTTTGGTACCAGTCACCAATGTTTGGCCAGCGCCAGACAAGCCTCAACAAGGAGCAAGTCGAAACGGCCGACGGCAGGTGCCGGATCGTCGTCGCCCACCAGGATCCAGGCTGGCCGAACTGGCTCGACACCACCGGGCTTCAGCGTGGTTCCGTGGCCTATCGGTACGTCTGGGCGGAAACGAAACCGACACCGGTGGCTGAGGTCGTTCAATTCGCCGAAATTCGCGTCGACGGAGATCCCCAACATCGGATCGAACAACTCACCAACCGACGGTTGGCCACCCAGCGGCGCTTCCGATAAGGACGCCGTCCGGCTGGGGTGGCATGCCACACCGTTGGGCGAACAGACTGGTTGACATGCGTATTGCTGCGGTTCAAGCCGCTCCGGTCTATCTGGATCGGACTGCGACGGTGGATGTGGTTGTCGACCGTATTGGCGAGGCTGCGAACGGCGGCGCTGAGGTTGTCGCCTTTCCCGAGACCTTTGTGCCCGGCTATCCGATCTGGATCGACGCGACCAACGGCTCGGCGTGGGAGGACCCTGACCAGCAGGCGGCGTTCGCTTGGTATCTCGACCAGGCGGTCGAGATCGAGGGCCCTGGGTTCGCCCCAGTCGTTGAGGCGGTTCGGGAC
>JAKURX010000137.1 GCA_022451505.1 Acidimicrobiales bacterium
TCGGTGAGGTTGATGAAACAATCGATCCCGACGCTTAGCAGTTCGGCAATAACGTCCGGGACGTGCTCAAGGTCGCCGCGACCGGCCTTGCCCGGATAGGCACCGGCTGCGAAACGGCCCTCCACGACCCAGTAGGACCGGTGGGTGGGGCCCGGTGTCGACCCGGAGGCGAGTTCGAGGTCCAGAAATGCCACGGCGAGCAGTCTTACCCCTCGTCAGATCCGGCTTCCAGAATGGCCTTAACGACCCGGATCCGGTCCTCGCCGGTGATCCCATCGGGCAGGGTGATCGAGGCCGGTCCGGCGCTGGTGTCGACTTTGATCGTCCGGCCACCATCAGTTGTGTCGGTGCGGGTCCGGCGTTTCCGGGCCCGTCGGCTGCGGAGGTGTTCCGCGTCGTCCCAGAACTCGGCGGTGCCCCCACCCAGGTGCCAGGCGTGGGCCAGACCGGCCAGGCGCTTCCAGGTCGACCCGTAGGTGGTAGCGGTCCGGTGGCTGAGACCGTTGGCCTCGGCGGTGTCGACGATCCGGGCGGCGATCGACTCCGCCGACCCCCGGTCGACGGGGATCCGGTCAGTGTCCTCATCGAGGCCGACAGCCCGGTAGGCGGCACCGATGGTGGTTCCCACCACGTTCCTGTACGACCGGGTCCACCCGAAGGCCGCTCCGGCACCGTCGATCACCCCGATCAACTCGGCAACGGCGACCGTTCCCGGTTCCATAACCCCACCTTAGCACCTACAAGGAATAAGACATAAACACAATAACTAGACAGTCCCGATATTTCTCCCAGTAGTTGCACTACACCACGGATTATGGGGTTATTGTTTCTGTATGAAGAAACTACTCAAAATCAAAGAAGCGGCCGAGGCTCTGGACGGGTGTGTGTCGGTGACGACCCTGCTGCGCCAGTGCCAGGACGGCAATATTCCGTCGGTCAGGATCGGTGCGCGGTGGCTGATCCCGGCCTGGTGGGTCGACGACCTCGGTACCCGACCCGACGACAGGAACCCCAACTGATGGGCGCCGTCCGGCGGCTGCCCAACGGGAAGTGGGAGGCGGTGGTCGAAGCGGGCCGTGGCAACAACGGGCGTCGACGGCAGTTCCGCCGCCGGTTCGGGACCAAACGCGAAGCCACCGCGGGGGCGGCCCGCCTTGAACTCGAAGCGGCCGCCGCGCTGAAAGCATCCCGGGCCGGCCCCACGGTGTCCGGCCACTGCACCGAGTGGCTGACCGGCCGCCTGGGGAACCTGGCCACGAGAACCTACGACACGTACGAATCGGTGTTCCGGAACCACGTGGGCGGCGACCCGATCGGTGCGATCCCACTGTGCGATCTCACCCCCGGTGACCTGCGGGCCTGGATGCGCCGGTTGGCTGCCAAACCCGGCCGGGGAGGCTGCACGCTGTCCCAGCAGACGCTGCTCCACTGCTACCGGTATCTGGGGGCGGCGCTGAACGCCGCGGTGGCCTGGGAGCTCCTGGCCGACAACCCGCTACGTCACATCGAAACACCCAGGGTGCGGCACGACCCGTCTAGAACCAAGGCGTGGACGGTCGGCGAAGCCCGAAGGTTCATGGCAACCCTGGCCGCCTCTGCCACCCCCAACGCACCGATGTGGCGCGCTGTGTTCGGCGTGGTGCTGTCCACCGGGCTGCGCCGCGGGGAGATCGCCGGGCTGATGTGGCGCGATGTCGACCTGGCGGCCAAGACGCTGACCGTTGTGCGGGCCCGGTCGGGCGGGCGGTCCGGCACCTCCCCCACCAAGACGGCCAGCAGCAACCGCACCATCTACCTGTCCGAGGACGCCATCGGATTCCTCACCGAACTCAAAGAGGCCCAGGAAACCGAAGTGGCGTTCCTCGGCCCGGCGTGGACCGACACCGGCTTCGTCGTCGTCTACCCCGACGGGAACCCGCCCCGACCCGACATGTTCGCCCGGCGGGCCCAGCAGGCCTCAGCGGTGGCCAGTGTCCCCGACATCGGGTTCCACGGGCTGCGCCACACCTTCGCCACCATCGGCCTGAACGGCGGTGTGTCACCACACCAGGTGGCCGCCGCGCTGGGCCACCACGACATGGCCGTCACCCTTGGCACCTACGCCCATCTGCTCCCCGGAGCGCAGGCCGCGGCCATGAACGCCGTCGGGAACCTGATGTTCGGACCATCCGGCACAAAAAACGTGACATAGGACGTGACATGAGGCTCAACGCACCAGAATGCCGACCGCCGGAAATGGGCTTCTACCTGGGGTTTTATTGGTCGGGCTGCCGAGATTTGAACTCGGGACCTTCGGTCCCCCAGACCGACGCGCTAACCAAGCTGCGCCACAGCCCGTGTGGACCGCTCACTCTACCGGCGGTCCCGAACCCCCCGCCCGGGTCAGGTGAGCAGGGACCCGATGCCTTGGACCAGCCGCCATCCGAGGTAGACGAAGGCGGCCGACACGAACACCCAGAAGTGCCAGGGGATCTTCTGCGAGCGGGCCTCCCGCCCGTCGGCTGCGGTGACCCTCCCACCGCAACCCGGGCATGTGCCCACCACCGACACGGCGTTGGGCGTCAGGTACTTCCCACAGGGGTCACACCATGGCACGGACCCGGGTTCCTTCGCGGTTCAGGTCTTGCGGATGGCCAGGATCGCCACGTCGTCGTCCAGGATCCCCTGATGGAAGTCGTTGGCCGAGTCCAGTAGCTGCTTGCACAACACGTCAGGAACGATCCCCGGGTTACGTCGGATGGCGTCGCCGATCCGGTCCTCGCCGAACTCTTCGTCACCCCGGCGGGCCTCCACCAGGCCGTCGGTGTACATCACCGCCATGTCGTCGCGAGCTAAGGGAATTTCCCTGCTGAAGAAGTGACCCTCGGGATCGAGCATCAGTAGCGGACCAGTTGAGCGCAGCGGTCGGACCTCCCGCTCGTGCCACAGGAAGGCTGCCGGGTGGCCGGCCGAGGCGTAACGCAGGGTCTCGGCCTCCGTGTCGAAGACCACTACGACCAGGGAAATGAACTCCTCGGAACGGTCCACCGAGGACATCTGCCGGTTCAACTCCTCGAGTGACTGTGCCGGGTCGCGGAACTGGCGGAGGAACGTGCGCAGCAGGTACTTGGCCTGGAAGGCGGTGATCGACGATTCGATGCCCTGCCCCGACACGTCGCCGATCACCGCAGCCAGTCGAGTCGGCGCGGCCCGGAACACGTCGAAGAAGTCGCCGGCCATGAGCCCGGTCCCCGCCTGGTAGACGCGTCCCACGTCGAACCCGGTGAACTCGGGCAGCTCCTCAGGGGCCAGGCGGGCCGCCCAGGCTTTGGGTGCCAGGTCTTCCTGGGCCAGTGCCTCCTGGGCCCGACGTTCCACGTCGATGCTCTTGCGGGCCATCCTGGCCTCCCGCACCGCGTTGCGTGCCCAAGACGTCGACACCAGGGCCGGGATGGCAACCAATGCGAATACCACCGGGGCATCGACCGTGTTGATGAACGCTGTCACGAACGACGCAAGGGTTAGTAGTCCGTAGAGGGCTGTGGCGTGCAACTCCTTGCGAAACGTCGACCAGGCCAGCGTGTAGGCGTCCGGTGTCTCCTCGGGGTCGATCCGATGGAGGATCCGGTAGCGCTGGCGGGCCGACCGTGCCCAGGCCAAGGTGGCGGCCAGACAGACGACGCCCAGGAGGGTCAGAACCGGGGTCCGCATCGGAACCTCAGCGTAGTACCGGTCGGTGGCCACCGAACCCGAGGCCGTCCTCGGGACACCACCGACCACCCATGGTGGCCGGGTTTCTCACTCCGAGCGTCGGCGAACCCTCAGCTTCATAGCCGTGGCTCCGAGGCCGAGGTCCTCCCGTAGCCGCCGCTCCAGATACCGGAGCCACGTCCTGGGAACCTCCCGATTGGAAAACAGGGTGAAGGTCGGCGGGTCGGTCGCGCCCTGTGTGGCGTAGAGGATCCTCACCCCGCCCGGCGCCGGGTGGGCGGCCTGGGCGGCCCGCACCACCTCGTTGACCCGCCGGGTCGGGACGCGTGTCCGGTACTCCTCTACCGACTCGGCCAGAGCAGGCCACAACCGGTCCACGTTGCGGCCGGTAAGCGCGCTGATCCTCAGTACCGGTG
>JAKURX010000138.1 GCA_022451505.1 Acidimicrobiales bacterium
GAGTTGGCCGTTAGGCCATCAGCCACCTTGGTGCGCACGTCGTGGTTGCAGGACAGTGTCGGACCCAATGTTGTCAAACGAGTGGTCGACGGCGTGGCCGGGATCGGGGAGGTGGCGTTGCCGGGTGATCGGTGGTCCACGCCAAGTTTCAGTGACGACGTGGCCCGCGTGGTGTGGAGACTGGCTACGGAGCATCACCCTGGCGTTGTTCATGCGGCCAACGAGGGAGTGACCTCATGGGCCGACTTTGCCAGAGCAGTGGCTGACGAAGTTGGCCACGATCGCGGACGCATCCGGGCGACAATCGAGGCGGACTACCGCCCTCCAAGACCGGCACGAAGGCCCCGCTATTCGGCCCTTGAGAACACGGTGCTGCGGGATCTAGGTCATCCACCGATGCGCCATCACCGGGACGTGGTGGCGGAGATCCTTAGTCGTTTCCGGGGCGACTGACCGGTGGCCACCGACACGGAGGCGCCGACCGCCCGTTGGTGTGACAGCCTCCTCGACTGGGTGGCCGGTGCCCTGGCTGCTTGGACCCTGGTGTTCCACCTGGCCCGGTTAGTGGGGGCATCCCGAGACGCGACATTGGTCGCCTGGCTGGTGGTACTCCTCGCCGGCGCACTAGTCCTCCGGAGGTTCCGTCCGGCGGAGCCCGACGACCGGTCGCCGCCAGCCTCGGGCGCGTCGGTGAACCAGTCGTTCGTTTGGCTGGCGGTGGTTGGTGGCCTAGTTTGCGCCGCCGCTCTGGCCTGGCTGGACATCGACGGCTTGTGGTGGCCGGTTGTTTGGCTGGGCCTAGTGGGCGTCTTGGCCGGGGCAGCCCGGGCTGTTTGGCGGACTGGACCGGGCGCCACAGCCACCTCGCGCCGCGTGCCTGTCAGGGGGGGTTCAGCGACCGTGGTGGCCCTGGCCGTCCTGGCTGCGGTGCTCTCGTTGGTCCTGGTCCGCCCCGACCAGGACGACGTATTCGTCGTCAACCGCTCGACGTGGGTGGCCGAGCATCCGGGTGCGTTCCCGGAACGGGACACCGTGTTCAGCAACGACGTGCTGCCATCGGAGCGGCCCGCTGTGCTGCCTACCTCGGTGGAGGCCCTAATCGGTGCGGCAGCGGCCAGACTGCCCGGGAGCGCCCCCGGGTTGACCTACCTGGTCTGGGCGCCGCTGGTCAGCGCCCTCGGCGTGCTGGCCATCTGGCGGCTGCTGCGGGGCCTGGGGTCCCGATCACCGGTGCTGGCGACCTGGGCGGGGACAGCCTTTCTGGTCCTGGACGGGGAGATGCACGCCTCGTTCGGCAACTTCTTTGCTGGACGGGCCTGGCAGGGTAAGGCGGCCTTTCTGCTGCTGGTCGTCCCGGCCCTGTGGCACCACGGTGCGGCCTGGGGCCGTACCGGGGATCGGCGCCGCCTCGCCGCGGCCGCCCTGGGCCTGGTGGCCGGCCTGGGCCTGACCTCATCGGCAGCTTTCCTGGGGCCAACGGTCCTCCTGGCCGCGGCTTTCGCCACGGCCCTGGACAGCCGCCGCCCGGAGCGCCTGGGCCCGGCGGCGGCTGCCACACTCCCAGCGGTGGCGGCTGGCGGCTACGCGCTGTTCGCCGAACCGCAGCGCCTGGAGGGCGCCCTCGGAGTGCTAGCTGCTGTGGACGTGCGCCGACTGCTGGACAGCGGCACCGAACCGTGGGCGGTGGTGCGGATGGTGGTCGGCGGCGGCTTGCCGGCCTTCGTAGCCCTGGGGTGCGCGTTGACCGCCTGGACGGTGGTGCGGAACCGTTCGGCCCGGCTGGTTCTCCTGGCGGGACCGGTGGTGGTGTTCGCCGGGTTTCTGGCCCCCGGGATGTTGGATCTGATGAACGAGGTCGGCGACGCGGACGCCGTGGCCTGGCGCACCCTGTGGGTATTGCCGCTCCCGGCCATGGTAGGGCTGGTGGTAACCGCGCCCCGGGCCGGAATGCGGGCCGCCCAGGTGGTGGCCCCGGTAGTGGTGCTGGCCGTCCTGGCGGTGACCGGTACGCCGATCACCAGTGGCAGCAACCGGGGTGCCGAACTGGTGTGGCCGCCGGCCCATGACCTGCCCCGACCAGAGGCGGCCAGCGCGGCCACCCTGGCCGGCCTGGTCAAAGACGGTGGCCGGGTGGCCGGGCCCGAGGAGGTGGACTTCGCCGTAGCGGTACTCACTACCCGGGTGCGGGCCACCAACCCCCGGTCGTCCTACCTGGTAGGTCGCCACGTCGGCGACGGGTTCGCTCCCGACGAGCGAGCCGTGCTGTCCCGCGCCCTGGATTCGGGGGTTGCCGAGTATGGCCCCGACACGGTCGCTGCGGCGCTCGAGGTGCTGGCCCCCGACGCGCTCTGCCTCCGGGCGGGTACCGGTGACACGCTCGCCGGGGTGCTTCGGGGGGCCGGGTACCGGGAGGTCGACGGGGACGGCACCTGCCGGTTCTGGCTTCCCTGGGCCGACTAAGTGGCCGGGGTCAGCGAGGCCGAGTCAAATCAGCGAGTCGGCGACCGCCGGGGAGGCGCTTCACCCAGGCCAACCGGGCCCGCAGTGCGCCCAGTGTTCCCCGGCGGGTCCGGCTGGCGGTGTTGGTCCGACCGACCTCCCGCAGGTCGTTGAGGCGCTCGGCCGGGTCACCCCCGCAGACCAAGGCGATCAGCTCGGCCTCCGCGACATACAGGCGCTCCAGCGGGTTGGGGCCGACCGCCCGGGGGTAGAGGCCGCAGAGGATCAGAGCGAGTTGGGAGATGCTGCTGGTGGCCGTCCAAGGATGCCTCGTACCTGACGCCACTGTTACCCAGGCCAGCTTCCATAGGGCTCGGACAGTGGCCATCTCCGGGTCGACCCCTCCCTCGGCCCACCACTCGTCGTCGACCAGGCGCAGGTCGGTACCGTCGGGGACCAGGTTGTCGAAGCCGGCGTCGATGCACTCGCCGGGAAGAACCTCGTCGGTTCCGGCTGGTAAGAACGGGTGTGGTTCGGCCTCCCCGAGGCGGGGCATGGTGCGGGCAATCACCCAGGTGTCGAAGTCACCCAGCAATTGTTGCAGACCGTCCACGTCGTGGGCCCGCAGTCGGGCCAGCGCTAACTGTTCCAGGGTGGGACCGACCAGGTAGTCGTCGACGTCGGGGTGGCGTTCCCGGCGGGTCAGCCACGAAGCGGGCGGCGGCTCTTCGGGGTAGGACCGCCGCCGGTCGATGCGGCGGATCCCGCCATTCATGGTGACCCGGCGTTCGCCGAGGTAGCAGCGGCGCCGGTCGCCGGTGAACCGCCAGGCCAGGGTGCTGGTGTCGCAGCGGGCGTCGAGCGCCGCGCGATCGGCTGCGGCCACGACGAGGAACGAGTTAGCCACCTCTGTTCCCAGCCCAGCGGCCACCATCTCCCTGTGGACGGCCCGGGTGTCCGCGCCGACCGGGTGGTCCATCCGGTCTCGGGCTACCGGCGGCCCGACCAGTTGGTCGACCAGGTCCACGGCGTCGGGCTCGACGTAGGCGCCCTCGGTGAGGATGGCCACCGGTAACTTGTAGTCAGGGAACGGGTAGAGCCATAGCTGGTCGGCCATCCCAGCTTCGGCCAACAGGGTGGTGAGGGCGGTTCGGGAAAACGTGCGCACCCCGGCCTCGGCGGTCGGGTAGCCCTCGAGGCCCACCCACGGGTGGGCTAGGTGGTCCTCGTCGGCGCCCAGCAGGTAGGCGAGGCCCAACTGATTCTCGATAGCTACGGCCAGCACCCCGCCCGAGCGGACCAGCCCGGCTAGCCGGCCGAGAAAGACCTCCGCCCCACCGGGCCGTCCTGCGGCGTATTCGAGGACCCCGACGGCCAGCACGACGTCAAAACCGTCCGGGTCCTCGACCTGGTCGGCGGCACCGCACCGCACCTCCACGTCGGTTCCCTCGCAGCGGAGGGCGACCAGTCCGGCCCGCCGGGCATCGCCTTCCACAGCGACGACGGTGGCGCCGGCCTCGGCGGCGTACCGGCTCATCACCCCGGTGCCCGCCCCGGAGTCAAGGACCCGCACCCCCGGGCCGAGGTGCAGCGGCCGCAGCAGGTTGGTGCGCCGCCTGTCCAAGTGGTAGCGGGTCGGCCAGTCGCTGATGCGGGAGGCCAGGTC
>JAKURX010000139.1 GCA_022451505.1 Acidimicrobiales bacterium
CGGGCGTCAGTCCCAACCATGCGGAAGGCTTCGTCAGGAAGACGGTGGCCAGCCATGACTAGAAGAGCTGCTGTTTCTAGCGGATCACTTCGCCCGACCAGATTGAACGGATCCTGGACGTTGTCTGCTCCTGCACACACCAGGGCACCGGCTTGACGCAGGGCATCGATTGCTGTCAGACCGCGTGGAGTAGCCGTCGGGTGGTTTCGACCCTGCAGGAAGAGATTTGTCTGTGGAAGGGCCACCACGCTCACACCGGCATCGGCGACTTCCCGGGAGACGGCAGCCTGAACGTCCGGCGACTGGAGGCCGAGAGTCACGCAGTGGCTGGCAGTCACCGGGTGTGCAAAACCGGTGTTACGTACCATCCGCACAAGCTCGCGGAGGTAAAGGACTTCAGGGTCCAGCACCTCGTCCACATGGAAGTCCAGTCCGATCCCGGCGTCCGATGCTGCAGCGAAGGCATCAGCCATCAGCGTGTTTCCGTCTGGGTCGAGGTGCGGGCAACCACCAATCAAGTCCACCCCGACTTCCAGAGCGACGGCCAGAGCCCGGCGGTTGTCCCGACCTTCCGGACCGGTGATGGGGGTGCTTGTCAAAGCCACGATCTGGACGTCCAATAGGCCGTCCATCCGACTCCGGGCCTCCCGGACCGCTCTGAGGGCTTCTTCACCGGCACCGATATTGACGTGGGTCCGGACCGCCGTGGCGCCGTTCGCCAACAGCAGTTCAAGGGCCTTGGTGGCCCGGTCGGCGATGTCTTCCGGGGTAAACATCCCGGCTGACGCCGCAGTCATCCACGCGTCGATGGCTCCCATCAGGTCGCCTCTTGGGTTGGGAACCTGCTCGGCAGTCAGGGCCTTGTCTAAGGGGGCGGGCGGCTCAGCCATGGCCCCAACCAGGCGCCAACCAGCGAGGGCTTCTCTAGGGGTGCCAGCCGCGACTGGTGTGCCGGATTTGAAAACAGCCGACACCAAGCCGTCTACAACGTGAAGATCGACTAGCCGCCCATCGCTAAGGCAGCCACCAGCTAAGACCAGATCAGGTGCTGTCTCTGCGGGCTGGCTAGACACAGAGCGATGGTAGTGCGCCCAGATGATCCTCTACTTCGTCGATTGGTAGGGCCCACAAGCGCGCCGCCTGCTAGGAAATCGGCTATGTCGGAGCCTCGGCGAATTGTCATTGGTATGACCGGAGCGAGTGGCGTTGCCTACGGGATTTGCGCATTGGAATTGCTAGCTGCCGAGCCCAACGTCGAAACCCACCTTGTGGTCACGGCGGCAGCCCGGATAACCGTCGGCCTCGAGACGAGTCGGTCCATTGACGATGTCGAGGGGCTGGCCGATGTCGTTCACCCCATTCGAGATATCTCCGCTGGCCCGGCCAGCGGATCGTTTCCGACCTCAGGAATGCTCATCGCTCCGTGCTCCATTCGTGCCCTCTCGGCCATCGCCCACTCCTATAGCGCGGACCTGCTCACTCGGGCCGCCGACGTGACCCTTAAAGAACGCAGACCCCTGGTGCTCATGGTGCGAGAAACGCCCCTACACCTGGGTCACCTCCGCTTGATGGCTACCGTCACTGAGATTGGTGGCGTCATCTTCCCTCCGGTGCCCGCCTTCTATGAACAGCCAGTGGACATAGAGGGCTTGGTGACTGGCACGACGGCACGGGCGCTGGCGCAATTGGGCATAGAGGTGCCGGGGCTAGGCCGCTGGGAGGGTCCTGGTGAAAGCCCAGCACCGGGTTGAGCTGGTGGCCTGCCATCCCAGGCCAGAACTGCTATCCCGGACCAAAAAATCTAAAAGATCCAAAAGGTAGGGTTCCTTCATGTCAGGACGTTTAGCCGACTTGTCGGGACCTGAGGCAGCGGACTCTCTGACTTCGGACTCGGTGGTTGTCCTTCCTGTGGGGGCGATCGAGCAGCACGGACCCCATCTGCCGATGTCAGTCGACACTGTGATCGCAGACGAAGTTGCTTCGGCCCTGTTGAACGCGGTGGGAGACGACATTGACCTCTGGCTGTTGCCCACGCTGGCCGTCTCCAAGTCAAACGAGCATGTCTGGTCGCCCGGCACTCTGTCGCTCAGTGCAGAGACGCTGCTTCGGGTGCTCGACGACCTAGCGGTCTGTGTAGCCGCCACCCCAGCCCGACGACTGGTCTTCCTAAACGGCCATGGAGGGAACTCCTCTCTCCTAGTTACCGCCTGTCGAGACCTTCGGGTAGCCCACGGCCTTCTTACATTCCTTGTTCACCCGTTTATTCCGCCCGCTTCAGGTGGACCATCCACGGAGGAGGAACTCGGGATGGGAATCCACGGCGGGCTGCATGAGACGGCACTCTTCGCATACCTGCGACCGGGTCAAGTCGATATGAAACAGGCGGTCCGTAGCGTTCCAGAGTGGATGGCGGCCAATGAGTGGGTGCGTTTTGGTGGATCGGTTCAGTTCGGCTGGACCAGCCGGGACTTTGGACCCCAGGGCCATATTGGTGACCCCTCAGGGGCCACGGTGGACCTGGGCTGCCGCCTATTTGATGAGGTGGTCGGAGCGATGGCCAGCCAACTTCGGGAAATCGCTGACTTCGATTTTCCTGGTTGAGGAACTGTCCTAATCGTGGGTAGGCGAGATCGGGCAAGTTCCGAATTCGGAACGCATTTGAATCTATGGCCATGCAAGTGGATCAGCGTGACCGCTGGCGCCTAATGTCCCGCCGGCGGTTTGATTACCGCCCATTTCGCCCGGCAGGGCGAGAAATCTCCGATTTCGTCACTCCTAGGGGGACATTAGGTATGTATCGACAAGGCCGAGTTGTTCTGAGTCTTTTGCTAGGCATTTCGTTATTAGCTGGGGCCTGTGGTTCCGACGACGACGACGCGTCGTCTGGCTTTTAGGAGACAGTGACAACAACCGCGGCTCCGGCCGCGACAGCGGCACCAGCGACAACGGCTGCTCCTGCAGCGACAACAGCTGTCCCCGCAGGAGGGCTGGCTGGTGTTTGTCCGGCCACCGTTGTGATCCAGACCGATTGGTTCCCCGAGTCTGAGCATGGCGGAATGTACGAAATGATCGGTGACGACTACGTGATCGATGGTGACAACCAGACAACGACCGGTTCGTTGATGGCATCCGGGGTTGATACCGGTGTTGATATCCAGGTTCGGGCTGGTGGCCCAGCGATCGGGTTCCAGAACACCGTGGCGCAGATGTACACCGACATGGACATCACGTTGGCTTATGCGGATACGGATTCGGTTGCGTTCTTCTGGGACGACGCGCCGGTAATCCAGGTTGTAACCCCGCTGGATAAGAACCCGCAGATGATCATGTGGGATCCGGAGGTGTATCCGAACATTCACACGATCGCCGATCTGGGCAACACAGATATAACGGTCAGTGTGTTCGGCGGTGGCACCTGGACGCAGTTGTTCATAGCTGAGGGCGTGTTGTCCGAAGACCAGGTGGATCCGTCCTACGACGGGTCGCCGGCACGGTTCATTGCTGAGGGCAACATTGCACAGCAGGGCTACGCATCGGCTGAGCCGTGGGACTACAAGCACAAGTACACCGAGTTTGGTAAAGACGTTCGTCTGCAGTTGGTCCATGACGCCGGCTTTGAGATCTACAAGTCAGCGTTGGCTGTTCGGGCTGACGAGATTGACGAGATGGCACCGTGCTTGGAGAAGTTGGTGCCGATTGTCCAGCAGGCGCAGATCGACTTCATGGCCGATCCTGGTCGGACCAACGCGATGATCATCGAAGTGGTGGAGACGATTGCTTCGTTCTGGACCTACGACGAGGGCATCGCAGCGTATTCAGTGCAGTCGCAGTCAGACCTGGGGCTGGTTTCCAATGGTCCTAATGGGGCGCTTGGCGACTTCATCGACGAGCGGACCAACACGGCGCTGGATCAGATGAGGGCGGCCGGGATGGATATTCCGGCGGACCTGTCGGCTTCAGACATGTCGACCAACCGCTTCATCGACTACAGCATCGGACTGCCCGGCGGTGCCGAGTCCGATGGTGAGAGCGCCGTGAAGGCCGCCTTCATCTATGTAGGACCCCCGGGTGATGCCGGTTGGACCTGGGCCCACGATCAGG
>JAKURX010000014.1 GCA_022451505.1 Acidimicrobiales bacterium
CGAGATCGAGTACACCGATGCCCTGACCAGGGCACGCGGCTGACCTGACCCTTCCCTCTCAGCCGGTGGGTCGGGGGTGAACCGCACCTCCGACCCACCGCCCGGGTGGGCCATCAGGGGTCGCCGACCGGCGACCCAAACCGGCCTCGGCACGGGGCCATGAACCGGAAACCCAGACCATGAGCGATCACCAGCGACTGGCCGAGTTGGCCGAGAAGCACCTATGGGGACACTTCTCTGTCCTGAAAAATGACGTCGACGGCACACGGGTGATCGAACGGGGCCAGGGGTGTCACGTCTGGGACACCGAGGGCAACCGCTACCTCGACGGCCTGGCTGGCCTGTTCGTCAGTCAGCTAGGCCATGGACGCCCGGAACTGGCCCGGGCGGCCGGTAACCAGGCAGCCAAGCTGGGTTACTTCCCCATTTGGACGTACGGCCATCCGACGGCCATCGAGCTGTCGGCGAAACTGGCTGAACTTGCCCCAGGCGACCTCAACCGCGTGTTCTTTACTACCGGCGGCTCGGAGGCCGTCGAGTCGGCCTGGAAGCTGGCCCGGCAGTACTTCAAACTCCTCGGTCAGCCCGACCGGGTAAAGGCCATCAGCCGCAACCTCGCCTACCACGGCACCACCATGGGGGCTCTGTCCCTCACCGGGTTGGAGTCCATCAAGACGGTCTTCGAACCGTTGGTCCCCGGGGCTGTCAAGGTGCCGGAGACCAACCACTACCGGTGCCCGACCTGCCAAGACGACCCGTACTGCAGTCTGCACGCCGCCGATGCCATCGAGGAGGCCATCCTGAGCGAGGGCCCCGAGACGGTGGCCGCCGTGTTCCTAGAGCCGGTGCAGAACGCCGGCGGCTGCTTTGTGCCGCCCCCCGGCTACTTCACCCGGGTACGCGAGATCTGCGACCGGTACGGGGTGCTCCTGGTATCCGACGAGGTGATCTGTGCCTACGGACGGCTCGGGCACATGTTCGGCTGTGAGCGCTACGGCTACCAGCCGGACATGATCACGTCGGCCAAGGGCCTCACCTCCGGTTACTCGCCGTTGGGGGCCATGCTGGTCAGCGACCGGGTGGCCGAGCCCTTCGTGGGTACCGGCGACTCCTTCCTGCACGGCATCACGTTCGCCGGACATCCGGTGAGCTGTGCGGTGGCCTTGGCCAACCTGCAGGTGTTCGCTGACGAGAGGATTCTGGACCACGTCCAGGCCAACGAGGCGGCCTTCCGGTCCGCCATAGATGACCTGGCTGACCTGCCCATCGTCGGCGATGTCCGCGGGGCGGGGTACTTCTACGGCATCGAACTGGTCCGAGAACGCGATGGCCGGGTCTCGTTCACCGACGATGAACGGGAGCGCCTATTGCGGGGCTTCCTGTCCAACCGCCTGCTGGAGATCGGCCTGATCTGCCGGGCCGACGACCGTGGTGAGCCGGTGATTCAGCTTTCGCCACCGCTGGTCGCCGGACCCGCCGAGTTCGAGGAGATCAACGCCAAGCTCCGGCAGGCGCTCACCGAAGCGATGGCGGAGATGGGGATGTGAACAAGTTGACGGGAGCCGCCGGCTCGGAACGGAGCGAGGTGTTCAAGCTGGACACCGTCGACCGGGCCATCATCAGCGCATCGCAGATCGACGGCCGCATGTCGTATGCCGAGTTGGGACCCAGGGTCGGGATGTCGCAGGCAGCGGTGCGCCAGCGAGTCAACCGCCTGATCGATCGGGGGGTTATGCAGGTGGTGGCCGTCACTGACCCTCTCAGCCTGGGACTCTCCACCCAGGCAATGGTGGGCATCACCGTGTCGGGCGACGTCCGGGCCGTGGCTGCCGCGGTGGCCGACCTGGTGGAAGCCGAGTACGTGCTGATCACCGCCGGCCGCTTCGATGTCTTGGCTGAGGTTCTCTGCGAGGACAACGACGCCCTTCTCACCCTCGTCAACGACCGGATCCTTCAGATCGACGGCGTGGCTTCCACCGAGGTTTCACCGGTCCTAAAGATGGAAAAGCTGACCTTCTCCTGGGGTACGGGCTGACCCACGCTGGGGACCGCCCGGTCTCTTCAGTTAGCGCAGGGCGGCGGCCATGGTGTCAACGATCCGGCCCACCTCATCGTCGGTGATGACCAGCGGCGGGCAGATGGCCAAGCAGGTGCCGATGGGCCGCACGATCACCCCGTTGGCCAGGATCTCGTTGCGCACCGGGATGGCGTCCCGGCCCAGCTCGGCGGCGTAGACGGCGCCCGTGCCCCGCCACGACTCGATCAGGCCGTCGGCCACCAGGGCATCCAGCCCACCGCGGAGCTGATCGCCGACGTGGTTGGCCCGCTCCACCAGGCCCTCGTCGGTCATGAGTTGCAGGTTGGCGATGCCTGCCGCGCACGAGGCCTGGTGACCGGCGTACGTGTAGCCCGACCGGAAGATGAACCCCGGCTCCTCGAACACTTCGCACACGCCCCGCGACAGGATCACGCCTGACAGCGGCAGGTAGCCGGAAGTCACGGCCTTGGCGAATGTCATGAGGTCCGGTGTGACGCCGTAGTGCTGAGCCCCGAACCACTCTCCGGTCCGACCGAATCCACAGATCACCTCATCGAAGATGAGCAGCGCCCCGTTGTCATCGCAGAGGCGGCGTAGGCCTTCCAGGTATCCGGCGGGCGGCGGGTGCACACCGCCGGCGCCCTGGACCGGTTCGCTAATCACGGCGGCGATCCGCTCGCCCTGCTCGGCAAAGAGCGTGGCCGCCGCCTCCAGGTCGTCGTGGGGAACCTCCACGAAGTGAGGGACCAGGTCGCCCCAACCCTCCCGGTTGGGGGCGATGCCCTGGGCGCTGGTGCCGCCGAAGTTGGTGCCGTGGTATCCGTTAGTGCGGCGCACCACGACCTGGCGATCAGCGTCGCCCCGCTTCTGGTGGTACTGGCGGGCGATCTTGAGCGCTGAGTCCACGGCCTCTGACCCCGAACAGCCGAGGAACACCCGTCCGTCCGGGTGGGGGGACCTCTCGACGATCATCTCGGCCACCCGGACCGCCGGTTCGTTGGTGAACGGGTCAAAGATGTTGTAAGCCTCAATCCGACGCATCTGGTCGGCGACGGCGTTAATGATCTCGGCCCGACCATGCCCGACCTGGCAGTACCAGAGGCTGCCCAGGCCATCGACATAGTCCTTCCCGGAGTCGTCCCAGACGAGAGAACCCTCGCCGCGGACGATGTTCACGAAGTCGGCTTCAGGTTTGGCGGCTGGAGCGAAGGCGTGGAACAGGGCGCTGGTCATCGGAAGGGCCTCCTGGTCGGGTCGGTCGGAATACCGGGCCGGACGGGTCGACGGTCATCGGGTCGGGTGAGTATCGCACCGATAGAAAGAAAGAGTCCCATGGTGACGGCCGTCGCTGTCCAGACCACAGTGTCACCATGGGCGGCGTAGACAGCGGAGGTAACCAAGGCGGCCACGGCCCCCGTCGCCACCTCGACGGCAACCATTAGACCCTGAGCCGAAGCTTGGCGATCCTCAGCCACTGCGGCCGACACCAGCATTGGCGTTGACGGGAAACCGAGTCCTTCTACGACTGAGGTGGCAACGGTCAGGGCGATCAGGCCGATAATTCCGGGCACGATCCCCCAGAAGATGACCATCACCATAATTATTCCAAGAGTCCCGACCGCCCACCGCCGGGCTCCATATCGCTGGGCCAGCGTGCCACCGATAGGCGATAGAAGGGCAATAGGGAGGGCACCGGCAGTGAGGGCAACACCCAACACGGTCCGTGAGGCACCTCGCGTGTCCAACTCCAGTACCCAAACGGCTTCAAAGGCTCCGATGAATACGAAGTAGGCCGCCACCACGAAGAAGGCGCCGATCAGGCGCCGGATCTGAAGTAGTCCCCGCAGGCCGAGGCGCTTCTCATCCTGAGTCGCTACGTCTGGTTGAGCCCGAAATGCCACGGGTAGCAGGAGGGCCAATGCAGTGGCCATTGCCCAGAACGTGAAGCGAAACCCGCCGATGGCCGCGAGGCCGGCGGTGATTACCGGTCCTGCCACAAAGCCTCCGACGTCCCAAGCACCTAATCGACCAAGATTTCGGCCCAGGTTGAGAGGGTCAGCCACGATCACTGTGCGTCGTGCTGCTGGCCCCGCGGTTCCGAGAGCAAAGCCGAATACGGCCCGACCGAACACGTAATGCCAGAGGTCATCACCAATTGCGAGAAGAACCATCGCTACCACGGCAAGAACTAGACCGGACCGCAACATCAGGGGCGCCCGTCCTCTATCGGCATGAGGAGCCATGACGAGGTTGGCTACAAACGCCGCGCCAAAGCCCGAGGCGATAGCAAGGCCGATGCCGGTTTCTGAGAATCCAAGCTGGTCACGGAGTTCGGCCAACAGAACAATGATGGAAGCCAGGCCAGCTGAGCACCCAAAGAGAATCAGGAAGTACGGCAGCAGGTTCGGACCGCGGTGCGGTCCAGATCCAGCGCTTCCACCAGCCGGTGGTTTAGGCGCGGGACTCGACACCAGGCAGGACGCAGAGCATCTCGTAGACCAAGTTGGCGCCGACCAGGCTTGTCATCCCGCTGGAGTCGTAGATGGGAGCCACCTCGACGAGGTCGCAGCCCACGAGGTCGAGGCCACGGCAGCCCCTAATCACCTCGAGGGCCTGAGGCATAGTCAGTCCGCCGACCTCAGGGGTACCCGTGCCCGGAGCGAAGGCAGGGTCAAGACCGTCAATGTCGAAGCTGAGGTAGACGGGCCCTCCACCCACCTGGTCACGGACCTCGGCCATGAGTGGCTCCAAGCTGCGGTGCCAGCACTCCTCCGCCTGCACCACGCGAAAGCCCTGCTCCCTAGACCAGTCGAAGTCGTCGGCGGCGTAGCCGGTTCCCCGCACGCCGATCTGAACCACCCGGCTGGTATCCAGAAGCCCGTCTTCAACGGCCCGTCGAAACGGGGTGCCGTGGGCGATCTTGGAGCCGAACATGGTGTCGTTAATGTCGGTGTGGGCGTCCACGTGCACGAGGCCTACCGGGCCGTGCTTCTTTGCCATGGATCGAAGGATCGGGAGCACGACGGTGTGGTCGCCTCCTATCGACGCAGTGACCAGGTCGTGGGCTAGCAGGCTGTCGTAGTGCGCCTCGATAGCAGCTACGGCTGCCTGAAGGTCGTAGGGGCTAGCCGCCACGTCGCCGGTGTCGTCGATGCGGAGGCTGTCGAACGGAGCGGCTCGGGTGGCCATGTTGTACGGCCGGATCAGTACCGACTCGGCGCGAATCCCGCGGGGCCCGAACCGTGCCCCCGGACGGTTGGAAGTTCCGGTGTCCAGAGGGACACCGACGACAGCCACGTCCAGGTCTGCCGGATCGGAGGTACCGGGGAGGCGCATGAACGTGGCGATCCCGCCAAACCGGGGCATCTCGTTACCCCCCAGAGGCTGCGGGTTCTCCGTCACCGGCGGATTCTCCCATGGCCGGGCCCGATCGACCTCGTCGGATCGTGGCAGGCTCGTCGACGTGGCCCACGAGCAGCACCGACACGATCACGACCAAGGTCTGCTAGCCGAACTCCACTGGCTGTGGAAGATTCGAAAATTCTGGTCGTCGGACCTCAACCGGGCCCTGGTGGACTTGGCTGATCCAAAGCCCGGGGAGCGCGGCTTGGACGTAGGGGCGGGCATGGGTCCTGCCACCATGCTGGCAGCGAAGCGGGGCGCCCACGTGGTGGCCGTCGAGCCGTCGGCGGTAATGCGAGCCATGTGTCGGCTACGGCGGTTATTCCAGTGGGCCCGGCGACGGATCACCGTGGAGTGCGGGGTGGCCGAGGACCTGCCGGTGGCCGGCGGATCGACCGAGGTGCTGTGGGCGGCCAACGCCATTCACCACTGGGTGGACCACGGGCTGGCGTTCGCCGAGTTCGCCAGGGTGCTGTCCCCCGGCGGGCGCCTGGTGCTGGTCGACGAGGACTACGACGACCCGGAGCACCCCGACCACGCCGCCCATGCCGGCCACGAGGCCGACCTGACACCGGTGGACGTGGACGCCATCTCGGCGGCGCTACGGGCCCTCGGCCTGGAAGCCGCTGGTCGCCACGAGGAAGTGGCCGGGGTTCCAGCCAAGGTGGTGAGGGCGACGAAGCCCGCCTGAACATCCGGCTCAGCCATTCACCTCGCCGATGCGGTCCAGGTGGGCGTCGACCACCTGACGGCTGGATACCTTGCCGTTGGTCACCAGTGAGGCCGGCTCAGTGCTGGTCCGTTGCCAGAGCAAGTCGGCCATCGTGGCAACCTGCCGAACGCCGGTCAGACAACGAGGAGTAGGGATGGTCAAGGTCCAGGCCAACGAGATCAGCATCGAGGTGGAGGAGTTCGGCGATCCGGGCGACCCACCTGTCCTGCTGATCGCCGGCCTCGGGGCCCAGATGACGGTCTGGCGAGACGACTTCTGTCGTCGGTTGGCCGATCGGGGCCACCGGGTGATCCGCTTCGACAACCGAGACGTCGGCCTTTCTACCTGGTTCGACGACCAGCCGGCCGGCGACCTGATCGCCGCCCTGTTCACTGTCCTGGAAGGGGATCAGGTCGAGTCGGCGTACTCCCTGGGTGACATGGCCGACGACGCCGTGGGGGTGCTTGACGCCCTCGGAATCGATTCGGCCCACGTCTACGGATGGTCACTCGGGGGGATGGTCGCCCAGCACGTGGCCATCCGGCACCCACAGAGGGTCCGGTCGCTCACCTCCAGCCAGTCCATGCCCCGGTTCATCCCCATGCCCACCGAGGTGGCCCTGACTCTTGTCCCCCCGGAAGCCGATCCCGACGACCGGGACACGCTGGTCGCCGCAGGCGTGGAAGCGGCCCGGACCTGCGCAGGGACCCTGTTGCCGTTCGACGACGAAGACGCCCGCCGGGAGATTGAGGACGCCATCGACCGGGCTTGGCACCCGGAGGGCGGGATCCGCCAGGCCGTAGCCGCATTGGCTGACGACGACCGGACACCCGGTCTCCGGAACGTGCGGGTACCGACGCTGGTGCTCCATGGCACCGCCGACCCCCTGATCCTGCCCGAGGGCGGGCAGGAGACAGCCGACGCGATCCCCGGCGCCGAACTGGTGTGGATCGACGGCCTGGGTCACGAGATGCCAGAGGCCGTCTGGCCACTGTTCCTGGACCCGATCTGCGCCTTGGTGGCCCGGGTCGAAGCGGCCTGACCGGCCTCCGAGCGACGGGGCGGGCCGGCGGTTCAGGCCTGGATGACGATCAGGCGCTCCTCGGTCATCTCGCGAACCGTGTAAGCCGGACCCTCCCGGGTGTTACCCGAATCTCGGATGCCGCCGTACGGCATGTGGTCGGCCCGCCACGACGGCGACTCGTTGACCATCACGCCGCCGTACTCCAGGACCTCGGCGGCCCGTAGGGCCCGACCCACATCATTGGTGAACACGGCGGCCTGCAGCCCGTAGTCGCTGGCGTTGGCCCGGGCCAGGGCATCCTCGTAGTCGGTGTAGGTGGCGATCCCGACCACCGGTCCGAACACCTCGACGCAGCTGACCTTCATGTCGTCGGTTACGTCGGCCAGCACGGTGGGGGCCAGTACGCCGTCGACCATGGTGCCACCACAAACGATCCTGGCACCGGCGGCCGTGGCCTCGGCGACCCAGTCGGTGACCCGCTCGGTTTCGCCGGGGTCGATCAGCGACGACACATCGGTGGTCGGGTCGGCGGGGTCACCCACCGTCAGGCTCTGGGCCTCAGCCGCCATGGCCTCAGTGAACTCGGAGGCGATGTCCTCGTGGACGTAGATCCGCTGGGTGGAGATACAGGTCTGTCCGGCGTAGCCGAAGGCCGCCATCCTGAGCCTGTCTGCCACCTGGGCGACGTCGACGTCAGGTTCGACGATGATCGGTGAGTTGTTACCCAGCTCCAGCGACACCTTCTTACGGGGCGCAGTGGCCCGGATATTCCAGCCCACCGGAGGAGATCCGGTGAAGGTAATCATGGCCACGTCGTCGTGCTCGACCAGGTGGGCCGCCGTGCGACCAGGGCAAGTGACGACGTTGAGCCAGCCCGGTGGCAGGCCGCACTCCTCGAGGAGCACCTCGGCCAGGCGGATTGCGGTCAGCGGGGTCGCAGAGGCGGGCTTGAGGACCACCGGGCAGCCGGCAGCGATGGCAGGGGCGACCTTGTGGCAGACCAGGTTGAGCGGGAAGTTGAAAGGCGAGATGGCGCCGACCACCCCGATGGGGACCCGCTTGACGAAGCCGGTCTTGCCCGTGCCAGCCGAGCTGGCATCCAGCGTGAGGGCCTCGCTGACCATGGTGCGGGACACGGCGGCCGAGAAGCGGGCGGTGTCGACGGCCCGGGAGGCCTCGACGCGGGCGGTACTGATGGGCTTGGCAGCCTCAGCAGAGATGCTCTGGGCGAACTCCTCCTGGTGGGCGGTCAGCGCCTCGGCCAGGCGGTCCAGGATGGCCGCCCGCTCGTGAGTGGGGAGTGTCCCAGCGTCCAGCGTGGCGACGGCAACAGCGACCGCGGCATCCAGGTGCTTGGCGGTCCCGGTGGGTACCGTGCCGAGCACCCGGCCGTCGTAGGGCGATCGGACCTCAGTGGCCTCGGGGGCGTCGACCCGGTCGGCGCCGATGATCATCAGATGGTGTTCGCTCACGGAGTACCTCCGGGAGAGGGCGTCTCTCAGAGGGAATCTATCGACGGGTCGGCAGACCGGTTAATCCGGTGAATCCGGAGGGTGGGAGGATCTTCCCCCCAATGGTCGGATCGCTGGTCAGACACCGTCCAGGAACCAGTCGACCAACGCGTAGGAGTCGGCCTGGTTGTCGGCTGCCCGCTCCTCGGATTCAGCGGCCATCCGGTCGGGATCGACATCGTGGGCCTCCAGTTCGGCCCGGTCCATCCCGATCCACAGCCGGGCCAGCCGGGGCGTGATCTCGGGGTGGAACTGGGTGCCGACGCTCCGGCCGATCCGGAAGACCTGTGGACCGACGGCGTTGCGGGCCACCTCGGTAGCACCCTGAGGGACCGTGAACCGGTCGTAGTGCCACTGGAACCAGGGTCCGCTGGCCACGGCATCCGGCAGGTCGGTCTCGACCTCGGTCCACCCGAACTCCGGCCGGCTACTGCGCGACACCTCCCCGCCTAGGGCGGCCGAAAGCACCTGGCCTCCGAAGCACAGGCCGAGCACGCCGACACCTGACTCGTGGGCTGTGCGGACCATCCCGATCTCCCGGCCTATCCAGGAACCGATGTTGTCGGTGTCGGTGACCGACCACGGTGAGCCGGTCACCAACAGGGCGTCGTAGGTGGTGGCGTCCGGGTACTTTTTCGTGCACACCGGGTCGGACGGGTCGTCCAGCACCCGAAAAACGTCGAGTCGGTAGCCCCGCTCGACGAGGCGTTCGCCTACCTCCTCGGCAGGGCCGTACTCGTCGTGTTCGATGACCAGGGCACTCTTCACAGGCCGGACCCTAGGGTCCCGGCGGGGGCCGCCGTTTAACACTGTCCTAGGTTGCGCCCGTGCCGAACGCCCCCGAACCGACTGCGGCAGACCTACTGGACCGCTTCCCGCCGCCCACCTCGGCGGCCTTCCCGTTGCGGTCGGGAAACCTGATCGAGTCGCTGGTCGACGGGGCGGAGGCCTTCGACCAGATCGCCGGAGCCGTCGAGACGGCCACGACCTCGGTCTGGGTCTGCGTGGCCTTCCTGGAACTGGATGCCCGGTTTCCCGGCGGTCGGGGCACGTTCCTGGACCTCCTGGACACGGCGGCCGACCGGGAGGTCGACGTGCGGGTGTTGTTCTGGCACCCGGAGGGTTATGGGGCTGGGGCCGACGACACGTTCCCCGGGGATGAGGCCTCGGCCCAGGTGCTAGCCACCCGGTCCACCCGGTGGCAGACCCGCTGGGACGCCGCGGGCCGACAGTGCCAGCACCAGAAAGCATGGTTGGTGGACGCCGGGACCTCCGACGAGGTGGCCTTCGTGGGCGGTATCAACATCACCAAGGGCTCCATGGCTGACCGTCGCCACAATGAGGCCGACCCGTCACTGGGCTACCGGCGGGGCGACCGGTACGCCGGAGTCCACGATGTATACAGCCGACTGCGGGGACCGTGCGTGGCAGACGTGCACGACAACTTCACCATGCGGTGGAACGGTGCGTCGGAGTGCGGACGGCCCTATGGCTCGTGGCCGGACGGCAGAACCGGAGACCTCACGGAGCGGGATCCGGACACGGTGCCTGCCGTAGCGGGTCCGACCACCGCCCAGATTCAGCGCAGCGTTCTACCCGGCCTCTACGACGACCTACCCGACGGCGAGAACTCGGTACGGGAGCAGTACCTGTCGGCTGTTGCCGGGGCCCGTGATTACGTGTACATCGAGAACCAGATCTTTCTGAGCCGGGTCGTGCTGGAGGAACTTCGGGTCGCCCTGGAACGGGGCGTGCTGGTGGTGGCGTCGGTGCCGGGGAACCCGATGTCCGAGCTGGCTGCCGCCCGGTCCCACCCGGGAATCAACGCCGGGTATGAAGTCCTCGCAGCGCTCGGTGGTTACGAAGGGTTCTGCCTGTCGGCGCCGTGCGTCCGGCGGGACTGGGGATATGAGGAGATATACGTCCACGCCAAGACGGCCGTGGTGGACGACGCCTGGGGGACAATCGGGTCAACCAACCTGATCTTTTCTTCGTTCCAGGGCGATACCGAGATGAATGTCTCGTTCTGGGACCCCGGCGTGGCCCGGACGTTTCGAGTCCGACAGATCAACGAGCAGGCCGGGTTCGACTCCTCGAACCTCGGTGGCGGTGAGGCGGTCGGGCGTCTTATTGAGGTAGCTCGGGCCAACGCGGCTCGGCGTCGGGCCGGTGGGTCACTGGAGGGGTTCGCTTGCGCCGTGGACCCGGCCCACTGGGCCACCTGAGCCACCCCGGCACCTGACCGCGAGACTGGTGGCCCTCAGGATCCCGACCGGGTCCTTGCTACTTCGGCCAGGGCGTCCAACATGGCCACTAGCCGTGCACGGTCCGGCTCGACCACGCCGGTCATTCCCAACGCGCGCATGGCCTCCGAGCAAACTGGCCCCACTGACACCGGGACCACCCGTGTCCCGTCCAGGGCGTCGACCAGGTCCCGGCGACGGCCCTGGGCCTCGGCCACGTCCACGAGGTGCACGGCGGCCTGCCGGGTGGTGAACGTCACGGCGTCGACCCCACCGTCGCAAACCAGGCCTACCAACGCCTCGGCCGGTCTCGTGTCGTGGGGCAGGGCCCAGCGGTAGACCGGCACGACCACAATCTCGCCACACGAGGCGGCCAGGGGAGCGGCGAGCGACTCTTCGTCGGTGCCGTCTACCTGGAGGGCGATCCGTCGCCGACCCCCGGTGGTTGCCACGTGGTCCACGATCTGGGAGAACAGCTCGTCGGGGGCCGACCAGGCCACTTCGAGGTCGGCCCGTCGGGCAGCGCTCACCGCCTTGGGCCCCCGGGCCAGGACCTCGGTGGTCTGGAGCGTGGAACGGAGGTCAGCGCCCACGTCGGTCCCGTCCATGGCCTCCAGCCACATGTTCAGCCCCATCCCGGTCTGGAGCACCACGGCGTCTGGGGGCTCGTTGACCAGTGACCGCGACACCTCCCGCAGCCGCGGATCGTCGGAGAGGTCGACGGTGCGCATGGTGCAACCGCGCACCACGTCGGCTCCCCGGCGCCACAGCGCCTCGACCTGCTGGTCGACCCGCCGGTCGGCTGTCACCCCGACCCGCCAGCCCTCCAGCGGTCGGTCGGTCGACTGGGTGTTCATCCCCCCAGCATGCCCGCTCACCAGCGGAGCCGACCAAGGGCGTCCAGCGGGGCGGCCAAGATCCGCTCTTCACTCAAGGAATCAGGAATATCCGCGGAAAAGGCCGGCCGGTCGCGACGTCAACGGTCCACACCCTCGATGAGATACCCCGCCTGCTCGAACAGCAGAACGGCCCTCTGGTGGAGGTCTCGTCCCGTCTCGACGGGGGCTCGGCCGGCGACCGCCCGGGCGTTTGTACCCTCCAGGATGATGCCCAGCTTGTAGCACGCCAGGGTCCGCCACCAGGTCAGGTCATCTAGGGGGAGGCCGGTCCCCTCGCCGTACCGGACCACCAGCTCGTCGGTGGTCGGGAACCCGTCGGCTGCTGTCTCGAACGATCCCACGCCCCCCGACGTGATCAGGAGCCACGCCAGGTCCAGACGGGGGTCGCCGAGGGTCGTCAGCTCCCAGTCCAGGACAGCGGCCAGCTCGGGACGGTCGTGGGCAGCGAGCACGTTGGCCAGGTGGTAGTCACCGTGGATGATCCCGCAGTGGAAGTCGGTGGGCCGGTGGTCGTCCAGCCAAGCACCCACCCAGTCCACCCCGGGAAGGTCCGGGCCGCGATAGCCGTCAAACGCCGCGTAGGACTCCAGCTGGCTTCGCCACCGTCCGACCTGCCGCTCCAGCCAGCCGTCCGGGTGCCCGAAGTCGGCCAGCCCCACTTCCTCCGGAGAGATCAGGGCCAGGGCGGAGATGGCGTCGACCATCGACAGGCCAAGGCGGTGCCGCCAGTCGGGGTCTGTGGCGTACCGGCCCGGCAGCGGGCCCACCGGGGCAAAGCCGTCTACGGCTGACATCAGGAAGAAGCAGGTGCCGATGACCGACGGGTCGTCGCAGGCAGCGTGGCAGACGGGCTGCGGGACACCGCGTCCGGCGATGGCGGTCAGCACTCTCGCCTCGCGCAGCATCGTCTCGTCGCTATTAGGTCGCGGGTGGCGGGGCGGTCGTCGCAACACCATCGTGGTCCCGTCGGCACGGGTCAGCAGGAACAGGTTGTTCTGGGTGCCACCGGCCATCTGTCGGCTGGACACCACCGGACCCTCGCCGGGAACGTCCCGGTCGGCGATCCAGGCCTGGAGGCTCGGCCAGAACAGCAGGCCGTCGCCATCGTCCAGGGTCTCGTCCACCGGGGTCGTATCCACCCGGTCAGGATCCCACGCGTTCCGGTAGGAAGACCGAGGCGGCCGTTGGCGGGTTACCAGCCACCCCGACACCACCTCTCTCGTTCTCGGCCCGTGATGACGGTGACGCAATTATGTGTCGCCATCCGGCAACACCTACTGTCCGTCTGTCCGTCGCAATCACCAAGTGTGGGGCCCCACAGAGGCCTGGTCGGGCGACGAATCGGGAATACAGGAACTCGGGAGGTGCCGGTCATGAGCGAGGTGCGGGCGGCGATGGTCCAGACGAGCTGGACCGGCGACAAGGAGTCGATGATCGAGCTCCATGAGAAGTACCTGGCTGAGGCGGCCGCTGCAGGAGCCCGCGTCATGTGCTTCCAGGAACTCTTCTACGGCCCCTACTTCTGCCAGGTCCAGGACACCGCGTTCTACGACTATGCCGAGGCCATCCCGGACGGTCCCACCACCCGGCGCTTTCAGGAGTTGGCGGCGAAGCACGGCATGGTGCTCGTGCTGCCGATGTACGAGAAGGAGCAGGAGGGCCTGCTTTACAACACCGCAGCGGTGATCGACGCGGACGGCACCTACCTCGGCAAGTACCGCAAGACCCACATCCCCCAGGTCAAGGGCTTCTGGGAGAAGTTCTACTTCCGGCCCGGCAACCTCGGGTACCCCGTGTTCGACACCGCGGTCGGCCGGGTCGGTGTCTACATCTGCTACGACCGCCACTTTCCCGAAGGCTGGCGGGCCCTCGGTCTAAACGGTGCCCAGATGGTGTTCAACCCCTCGGCCACCAGCCGGGGCCTTTCTTCCTACCTCTGGCAGCTCGAGCAGCCAGCCTCAGCAGCGGCCAACATGTACTACGTGGGTGCTATCAACCGCATTGGGACCGAGGACCTGGGCGACAACGACTTCTACGGAATGACGTACTTCGTCGACCCCCGCGGTCAGTTCGTAGGCGACGTCTGCTCAGACCAGGACGAGGAGCTCATCGTGCGCGACCTCGACCTGGACCTAATCGACGAGGTCCGCAACCAGTGGGCCTTCTACCGGGACCGTCGTCCCGACATGTACGACCCACTGACCCAGGCCTGACCGCCGACCAACCTCCAGAAACCGATCCCACACGGGAGCCGACGATGACCACCAACGCCGAGCTGTTGGAACGACACCGCGCCGTCCTCCCGAACTGGCTGGCCCTCTACTACGACCCCCCGATCTCGTTCGACCGGGGCCAGGGGCGCCACGTCTACGACGTCGAGGGCAACCGCTACCTCGACTTCTTCGGTGGGATCCTCACCACGAGTCTCGGCTACGACATCCCGGAGATCACCAAGGCCGTCCAGGAGCAGGCCTCCAGGATGTTCCACACGTCCACCCTCTACCTGTCCGAATGCATGATCGAGCTGGCCGAGCTGATCGCCGGACTATCCGGCATCCCCGACGCCAAGGTGTTCTTCACCACCTCGGGCACCGAAGCCAACGACGCCGCCCTGATGCTGGCTACCACGGCCCGGAAGTCCAACCAGATCCTGGCCTTGAGGAACAGCTACCACGGGCGGTCTTTCACCACCATCGCAATCACCGCCCAACGGTCGTGGTCGCCGACCAGCGTCAGCGGCCTGTCAGTCAACTACGTACACGGCGGCTACCGGCTACGCAGCCCCTTCCGTGACCTCGACGACGATGCCTATACGGCAGCCTGCGTAGACGACCTCACCCAGGTATTCGACATGATGACGTCGGGCGACGTGGCCGCCATGATTGCCGAGCCCATCCAGGGTGTGGGCGGTTTCGCCACGCCCCCCGACGGTTTCTTCGGCGCCATGAAAAAGGAACTCGACAACCGGGGCGTCCTGTTCATCTCCGACGAGGTCCAGACAGGCTGGGGCCGGACCGGTGAACACTTCTGGGGCTACCAGGCCCACGGGATCACGCCCGACGTCCTGACCTTCGCCAAGGGAGTTGGCAACGGCCTCTCCCTTGGTGGGGTGGTGGCCAGTGCCGAGCTCATGGACTCACTGCCCGGAAACTCCCTCTCAACGTTCGGTGGGAACCCCATGAGCAGCATCGGGGCCCTGGCGACGATCCGATACATGCTGAAGCACGACATCCAGGGCCACGCGCTGCGCATGGGCGAACGCCTGGCCGGCCACCTACGACCTGCCGTGGATGCCTCCACGGCGGTTGCCGAGCTGCGGGGCCGGGGCCTGATGCTGGCCATCGAGACCGTCCAGCCAGGGACCATCGATCCGAACGCTGACGCCGCTGGCCGAATCATGGAGGAGGCCCGGGCGGCAGGACTGCTGATCGGCAAGGGAGGGCTTTACGGCAACGTGTTGCGCATCGCCCCGCCGATGACAGTCACCGAGGAGGAAATCGACGAGGCGGGGACCGTGCTGGTCGGAATCATCGAGGGGCTGGGATAGTGCCTGGATCGAGAGAGGGCCGCGGGGCGCGGCTCCTAAGGGGGGACACATGACGACGCTGATTAAGAACGGGACGGTGGTTAGCGCCACCGGACGCCACACCGCCGAGGTTCTGGTCGACGGGACGACCATCTCTGCGGTGCTCCAGCCGGGCTCGGCGGCGGCCACATCGGCCGAGTCGGGCGCTGAGCGGGTCATCGACGCAACCGGCAGGTACGTGGTACCCGGTGGGATCGACTGCCATACCCACATGGAGTTGCCGTTCGGCGGAACCTTCGCCTCAGACACCTTTGAGATCGGCACCCGGGCCGCCGCCTGGGGAGGCACGACCACCATCGTCGACTTCGCCGTGCAGAAAACCGGAGAGAACGTCCGGGACAGCCTTGAGACATGGCAGGCCAAGGCCGAGGGCCAGTGTGCCGTCGACTACGCCTTTCACATGATCCTGGGCGGCGTCGACGAAGCGGCGCTCAAGGAGATGGACGCCCTGGTGGGCGAGGGCATCACAAGCTTCAAGCTCTTCATGGCCTACCCGGGCGTCTTCTACAGCGACGACGGCCAGATCCTCCGGGCTATGCAGAAGGCGGCCGACAACGGCGCCCTGATCACCATGCACGCCGAGAACGGCATCGCTATCGACGTGCTGTCCGAACAGGCCGCAGCCCGCGGCCAGACCGATCCCGTCTACCACGGGATCACCCGCCCCTCCCGGATGGAGGGTGAGGCCACCAACCGGGCCATCCAACTGGCCCTGGTGGCCGGGGCGCCGGTCTACTTTGTGCACCTGTCGGCCAGCGAGGCCCTTGAGCGGGTGGCCGAGGCCCGCGACGCCGGGTACAACGTGTTCGCGGAGACCTGTCCCCAGTACCTGTACCTAAACCTCGAAGACCACCTCGGGCTGCCCGGGTTCGCCGGCGCGGGCTACGTCTGCTCACCACCCCTTCGGACGAAGGAACACACCCACCACAAGGACCTGTGGCGGGGCCTGCGCACCAACGACCTGGCCATCGTGGCCACCGACCACTGCCCCTTCTGCATGAAGGACCAGAAAGAGCTCGGAAAGGACGACTTCCGGGCCATCCCCAACGGGATCGGCGGCGTCGAGCACCGCATGGACCTCATCTACCAGGGCGTGGTCATGGGTGAGCTGAGCCTGGAGCGGTGGGTGGAGACGTGTTCCACCACGCCGGCCCGGATGTTCGGCATGTACCCGCAGAAGGGTGTGATCGCACCGGGCTCGGACGCCGACATCGTGCTCTACGACCCGTCAGCGAGGACAGAAATCTCGGTCGACACTCACCACATGAGCATGGACTACTCCGCCTACGAGGGCACCACGATCGACGGCAGGGTCGACACCGTGATGTCCAAGGGGCGGATCCTCATCGAGGACGGCGCCTATCACGGCCAGAAGGGCCACGGGGCCTACCTCCGCCGGGGTCTGTCGACGTACCTGCAGTAGGACACAATCCCCGGACGGGCATCCACCCCGTCTTGTAGGACCCACCACGCCCGTCTGACCGGTCGGACGGCGACCACGAACGGACACCAGACCATGTACGAGATCCAGCACCTGATCGACGGTCATACCGTGACCGGGTCGTCGGGGGACACCGGGCCGGTGTTCGACCCGGCCACCGGCGAGCAGACCGCAAAGGTGGCCCTGGCTTCGGCAGCCGAGGTAGATGCCGCGGTGGCCTCGGCGAAGGCGGCGTTCGACGAGTGGGGAGGCGTCTCCCTGGCTCGGCGGACCAAGCTGCTGCTGGCCTTCCGCAACCTGGTTGTCGACAACTCCGACGAGATCGCGCAGAGGCTCACCGCCGAGCACGGCAAGGTCCTGGACGACGCACGGGGCGAGGTAGCCCGGGGAATCGAGAACATCGAGTTCTCCTGCGGCGTAGCCGATGCCCTGAAGGGCACCCACAGCGAACAAGCCAGCAGCGGAGTCGACGTCTACACGGTCCGCCAGCCCCTCGGCGTGGTGGCTGGCATCACCCCGTTCAACTTCCCGGCCATGGTGCCGATGTGGATGTTCCCCAACGCGGTGGCTTGCGGAAACACATTCGTGTTGAAGCCGTCGGAACGCGATCCGTCAGCGCCGATGTTCGTCGCCGAACTATTCCAGGAGGCCGGTTTCCCTCCCGGTGTCCTAAACGTGGTCAACGGCGACAAGGTGGCCGTCGATCGCCTCCTCGAGCATCCTGACGTGAAGGCACTGAGCTTCGTCGGCTCCACGCCGATCGCGAAGTACGTGTACGCCTCGGCCACAGCCCATGGGAAGCGGGCCCAGGCCCTCGGCGGAGCCAAGAACCACATGGTTGTCCTGCCCGATGCCGACGTGGAGATGGCGGCCGACGCTGCCGTCTCGGCCGCCTACGGATCAGCGGGAGAACGGTGCATGGCCATCTCGGTCGTCGTGGCCGTCGGCGACGTTGGCGACCAACTGGTGGACGCCATCAAGGTCCGCATGGAGAAGCTGGTCGTCGGTCCGGGCACCGACCCTGGGTCCGAGATGGGGCCGCTGATCACCAGGGAGGCCCGAGACCGGGTTGCTGGCTATGTTCAGGCCGGTGCCGATGCCGGATGCGAGGTGGTCGTCGACGGTCGAGACCAGGCCTTCGACGGCGACGGCTTCTTCCTCGGCGTGACATTGCTTGACCACGTGACTACCGACATGAGCGTCTACACCGACGAGATCTTCGGACCGGTCCTCTCCGTGGTTCGCGCCGACAGCTACGCCGATGGCGTGCAGATGATCCGTGACAACCCGTTCGGAAACGGGGCGGCCATATTTACCCGTGACGGCGGAGCGGCCCGGCAGTTCCAGCGGGACGCCGACGCCGGCATGGTCGGCATCAACGTGCCCATTCCGGTACCGGTCGGCTACCACTCGTTCGGTGGGTGGAACGACTCGGCATTCGGCGACACGACCATGTACGGACCGGAGGGCCTCAGGTTCTACACACGGCCCAAGGTGCTGACCAGCCGGTGGCCCGATCCGTCGACCAGCAGCGTCGACTTAGGGTTCCCACGCAACGACTGACCGGAGAGCTGGGCGGCCTGTTCGGCGAGGAAAGACACGAAAGGGGAAAGTCGGATGGACTTTGGGGTGGTGCTACAGACCGACCCCCCAGCCTGGCGCGTGGTTGACCTGGCCCGTCAGGCCGAGGCCCTCGGGTTTACTCACGGCTACACGTTCGACAGCCATGTGCTTTGGCAGGAACCCTTCGTGATCTACAGCGCCATGCTGGCCGCCACCTCGGAGATGGTTGTCGGTCCGATGGTGACCAACCCCGGAACTCGGGACTGGACGGTCATCGGATCGCTGTTCGCCACCCTCAACGACATGTACGGCGAGCGCACGGTATGTGCCATTGGCCGCGGCGACTCGGCCATGCGCGTCATCGGCCACAAGCCATGCAACCTGGCCACCCTCGAGGAGTCGATGGGGGTCATCAAGGGCCTAGCTGAGGGTGACGTCGTCGAGTACAACGGCACCACCCAGACCCTTCCATGGCGCCACGATGGGTCATTGCCCGTGTGGATGGCCGCCTACGGGCCGAAGGCCCTGGACCTGTGCGGGCGCAAGGCCGACGGGTTTGTACTCCAGTTGGCCGACCCGCAGATCGCCGAGTGGACCATTGCCGCCGTGAAGCGGGCCGCGGCCGACGCCGGGCGAGACCCCGAGTCTCTGACCATCACCGTGGTGGCTCCGGCCTACGTCGGCGATGACCTCGCCCACCAGCGCGACCAGGTGCGTTGGTTCGGCGGGATGGTCGGCAACCACGTGGCCGACCTCGTCGGCCGGTACGGCGCCGACGGGTCGGCGGTGCCCCAAGCCCTGACCGAATACATCGAGGGTCGAAAGGGTTACGACTACACGGAACACGGCCGGGCCGGCAACGAGCACACCGACTTCGTACCCGACGAGGTCATCGACCGGTTCTGCATCCTCGGCGAAGAGGATGCCCACATCGCTCGGCTCCGCGAACTCGAGAGCCTCGGCGTGGACCAGTTCGCCATCTACCTAATGCACGACCAGAAGGACGAGACCCTTGACGCATACGGCCGGAAAATTATCCCGGCTCTAGCCCGTTAACAGATTCAGCACCACCTCTAGGCCGAATCACTTCCGACCTGACCTGGACGCAACAACTGAGAGAGCGTGACCACCTTGTTATTTAGGCAAAGAAAGACCTACGTCGTGGTCGAAGAAACCCACCACGACTTCGGCCCGTCGCCAAGTCGGCCCCCATTGAAAGGGGCCGTCGCGGCTGTTGTGAGCAATCCATTCGTTGGTGACTACGTGGCCGATCTGAGCCCTGCTGCGGAGGAACTACGCGACCTGGGCCATCAACTGGGTGAGTTGCTTGTTGGGCACCTAGGTGGCGATCCTCACGCTATTGACAGCTATGGCAAAGGAGCGATCGTCGGGGCAGATGGAGAGATCGAACACGGCGCCATGTGGCACATCCCTGGTGGCGGCGGGATGAGGGCTGCCCTCGGAAAGGGAGAGGCCATCGTCCCGTCCACCAAGAAAGTAGGACCGCTCGGAGCAAGGCTAGACATCCCCCTTACCCACCTCGAGTGGTCTTACGTCGGAAGTCATTACGACGCAATCGAGGTAGGAGTTCCAGACGCACCACGACCGGATGAGTTGGTACTGATCCTTGCCATGGCAATTGGCGGACGGATAAATGCGCGCCTTGCCGGAGGTTTCACCCTGGATGATCGGGGTCAACCCGGCGTGCCGGCATGAGGGTCGCGTGCCTTGGCCTTGGGCGCATGGGCTGGCACATTGCTGGACATTTGGCCGACCACAGTGATGCCCATGATTTAGCGGTTTTCGATGTCGTCGATGGCCTCACAGGTCGGTGGGTCGAAGAGCACAACGGCACGGAGGCCGCCTCAGTGGAGTCGGCGGTCACTGACGCGCAGCTCATCATCACCTCGCTGCCCTCAGACCAGGAGTTGGCAGAAGTCGCGAAAGAGGTTCTGCCCGCCATCGCTGAAGGGGCAATCTGGATCGATCACTCCACGACCTCTGCGCGGATCGCTTGCGAGCTAGGGAGCGGCATATCCGCGGCTGGTGGCCACTTTCTTGACGGGCCTGTCTCCGGCGGTGTCGATGGAGCGCGCCGAGGTGAGCTCTCGGTAATGGTTGGTGGCGATGAAAGCGCATTTACCAGAGTTGAGCCCTTAGTAGAGATCTACGCCTCGCGGGTGCGACACATGGGTCCAGTAGGCGCAGGCCAACTGACCAAGATGACGAATCAGATCTGTGTGGTTGGGCTATGTCAGGCACTTGCCGAAGGTCTGGACTTTGCCTCTCGGGCTGGGCTCGAGGTCGAGAATGTGGTCGAGGCGATGTTGCAAGGTTCCTCAACTTCCTGGCAGATGGAAAATCGGGCCGACAAGATGCTGGCCGGTGAATACGACTTCGGCTTCTCCACCGCGCTGATGCGAAAGGACATAGGGCTTGTTCTCGAGGAGGCCTCTTCCATGGGTGTTTCACTTCCGGTCACCGCATTGGTGGGCCAGTTCCTGGCTGATGTTGACGCCATGGGGGGAACCACTTGGGACTGGTGCAGCTTGATGGAGAGACAACGGCGATTCGCCCCCGCGAATCTGCCACCGAACAACGCAGATGGTCGCTGAACGATGCGTCATGACGTCCAAGAACAGTGTGGGCGCAGTGACTGCAGGACCTTTCGAAATGTGAGTCCCCTGAGCCCTGGTCCGGGTGCCTAATGGCGCACGGCGGAAAGTGGCTTCGTGTGGCCATGAGCGTGCTTGCCGCGGTCGTCCTCCTCTTCGGCATGTGGGAGGGCTACAAGTGGATTGGTCAACAGACTGGTGACTACTGGCCCGGCACTTCAATCGAGCTCCCAGCGTCAACCGATGACCTCACCATGCCCCACGCAATGGACATCGCCGACGAACTGTTCGAAGAGGTCCGAGATGGCCGGGCCCGTTTGCCGCTGTTCCTATTCCTGCTGAAGAAGGGTTGGTTTACCCTTCAGGAGGCGGCCATCGGGTTCACCCTCGGTCTGACAGTCGGCCTCAGTCTGGCCATCCTTATGCTCCGTTGGCGGGTTGCCGAACGCGGGCTGCTGCCGTGGATCAACGTGTCCCAGACGATTCCACTGATCGCTCTAGCACCGATCATCGTGACCTGGGGGCGCCAGCAGGACCTACCCGACATGCTTTCAATCTCACTGATCGCTGCCTACCTAACTTTCTTCCCAGTCGCCGTCAGCGCGCTTCGGGGCTTGCAGTCCCCCGATTCTGCCCACGTGGAGCTCATGCGTTCCTACGCAGCTCCCTGGCGGACCACCCTCGTCAAGCTGAGGCTTCCTGCTGCACGTGCCTATCTGTTCCCTGCATTGAAAATTGCAGCAACGCTCAGCGTTGTTGGGGCGATCGTTGGTGAGATCTCCATCGGCACCAAGACCGGTCTGGGACGGGCGATCCTTGAATACGCGCAGCGCTACGCCGTCTCGCCTGAGCGGCTCTACGCATCCGTGATTGGTGCGGCGGTGCTTGGCCTCTTGGTTTTTGGACTGGTCTCCCTGGCCGAATGGATCGTGGTGCGGCGCACCGGTGAAGTCACGTCATGAGTAATCCAGTTCTGGCAGAAAAAGCGGTTGTCGTAGATGGGGTCGACAAGGTCTTTAACGTCGGGAGCGATTCCGAGGTAGCAGCGTTGTCTGACATCAACCTGACCGTTGAGGCCGGGGAGTTCATATCGCTAATTGGCCCCTCGGGTTGCGGCAAGTCGACCCTCTTGCGCCTAATTGGCGACTTACTCGCCCCAACCACGGGAGCGTTGACGGTATTCGGCAAATCAGCCCACGAGGCTCGCCTGGATCAGGACTACGGCATGGTGTTCCAGCATTCCGGTTTATTCGATTGGCGTCGGGTGCTGGCCAACATCGAGTTGCCACTCGAACTTCGTGGCTGGTCGAAAGCTGACAGGTCAGCCCGATCGGCAGAGATGCTCGGGTTGGTAAGGCTTGAAGACTTCGGTGGGCACTATCCCCGCCAACTCAGCGGCGGCATGCAACAACGGGTGTCTATCGCCCGGGCGCTCTCGTTCCAGCCGAAGTTGTTACTGATGGACGAGCCTTTCGGGGCGCTCGATGAGATGACCCGTGAGCACATGCAGCTTGAACTACTTCGAATATGGCGGGAAACCCATACCACCGTGGTATTCGTCACCCACTCGATACCCGAGTCGGCTTTTCTTTCCAACCGAGTAGTGGTCTTGTCGCCACGGCCCGGTCGTATCCACTCTGTAGTTGACGTTGACCTAGGTGAGCGCAGCGACGATACGCGGCAAGATCCAGCCTTCTTCGCGAAGGCCACTGAGATCCGTGAAGCGCTCCGGGCCGTAGAGGGCGGCGGGTGATGGTTCGGCGACTTCGCGGCCGGATTGCTGTCCTAGGGCCTCCGATCACGGTGGGTGTGGTCGGTCTCCTGCTCTGGGAAGCGTTCGTAAGGGGATTCGGAATTCGGGAGTTCCTGTTGCCAAGGCCCACGTCGATCATGGAAGAGCTTGTCGACAATTGGCCCGTTCTGCGCCATGCCATATGGGAGACAGGATGGATCGCGGTAAGTGGCCTACTGATCGGCATCATGGCCGGCGTAGCGCTGGCTTTCGTGACCACACGCTTTCGTACCCTCGAAGAGGGGCTTACACCACTTGCTGTGGTCGTTAACGCGACGCCCATAGTGGCCCTTGCCCCCATCTTTAATGCCTGGTTCGGGATCACCGGCACGCTCAGCAACCAGGCCGTAGTAATCGCCGTGGTCTTTTTCCCGGTTTTCATCAACACGTCTCGAGGCCTCACCGAAGTACATCCCGATGAGATTGAGCTCATGCATTCCTATGCGGCTAGCGAGTGGACGATCCTTCGGGAGGTTCGAATTCCCAACGCTCTTCCGTTCTTCGCCAACTCCCTCCGGTTGGTGGCGCCCCTGTCGGTAATCGCCGCGATCGTGGCCGAGTACTTTGGCGGCCCCCAGGACCGCATCGGCAACGTGATCACGTCGAACGTCGCATTCGTGAGATACGACGTCGCTTGGGCCGCTATCGCAGTCGCCTCGGCTCTTGGCCTAACTTTGTTCGCTGTAGCCCTACTAGTTGAGCGCGCAAGCATGCCTTGGCGAGCGGCGATGGGGGACGGTGAGTACGCAACTACACCCGGGAGGGAATGATGAAGAAGCGATTGACGACGAGACTGCTGGCGGTGCTGGCAGTTCTAACGTTGTTTGCTACTGCTTGTGGCGATGACGAAGCTGCGGTCGGCGTTGGCGACTGCGACTCAGTTGACTCTGTTTCGCTGCAGCTGCAGTGGCTTACCCAGGCCCAGTTCGCGGGTTATTACGCGGCGGCCGACGAGGGGATCTACGAGAAGTACTGCCTCGATGTGGAGATCCGCGAAGGCGGTGTCGACATCGCTCCCCATCAGCAGTTGGCTTCAGGAGCTGTGGATTTCGCCGTGTCGTGGGTGCCCAAGGCCTTGGTGCCGCGCGAGGAGGGCATGGACATCGTAAACGTGGCCCAGGTATTCCAACGCTCGGGCACCCTGCAGGTCTCGTGGGCTGACGCTGGCATCGACGGTCCCGCGGACCTGGCTGGCAAGGTCGTCGGCAACTGGGGCTGGGGCAACGAGTTCGAGCTCCTAGCCGGCTCGCGCAAAGCGGGTCTCGATCCGTCCAGCGATTACGAGTTGGTCCAGCAGAGCTTTGACATGCTGGCCCTGCTCACCGGGGAGATCGACGCCGCCCAAGCAATGATCTACAACGAGTACGCCCAGATGCTTGAGGCAACCAACCCGGCCACCGGTAAGCGTGTCACCGCGGACGACCTGTCGGTCATCGACTGGAACGACGAAGGGACGGCCATGCTCCAGGACGCCCTCTGGGCCGACGGCGCCCGACTCGGCAACGCGGACTACGCCGACATCACCACCCGCTTTGTGGCTGCCTCTCTTGAGGGTTGGATGCACTGCCGCGACAACTCAGCGGAGTGCGTTGAAACCGTGCTCAACAACGGCTCGTCGCTTGGTGCATCACATCAGGCGTGGCAGATGAACGAGATCAACGGCCTGATCTGGCCGTCGCCCGACGGGGCCGGCGTGATGGACGAGGGCCTGTGGGCCCAGACCGTCAACGTGGCGACTAGCCAAGGCATCCTCGCCTCAGCGCCCGACTCCGGCGCGTACACAACGGAGTACGCCGAGGCGGCCGTGGAGATGTTGAAGAACCGCGGCGTGGACACCACCGGTAAGAACTGGCGTCGAGTGGATGTGACCCTCAACCCGGGCGGCGAGTAGCTGTTCGGAGGGGCGGCGGTGTCTTTGTCCCGCTTGCCCCAACTTCCGGGTGCTCCGGGTGGCCCGACCGACATCATTCGGTTGGGCCGCCCGGCTCCGGACGTATACCCGGCCCCATCAGGCTCGTCCCGTGAAGCGGACATCAGAATGACCAGATGAGAGAGATGGCCATCCGGGCTGCGGTAATCCTCGTGGGCCTGGTCCTGTTCGGCGCTGGGATCGGCGCCCTGTTCCTGGCCGATCTAGGTGTCGGCCCATGGGACGTCCTACACGACGCCCTGGCTGGCCTGACCGGCCGGCAGCCGGGGACGGTGATCATCATCCTTGGGATTGTCCTGCTGGGTCTTGTGGCCATGCTCCGCCAACCCATCGGGCCGGCAACGGTGGCCAATGTGGTGATCATCGGGGCCACTGTCAACATCGTGCTGGCTGTCATCGAACCGCCGGGCGCGTGGCCGGTCAGGGGGGCTTTGGTCGTCTTGGCCCCGTTGGCCGTCGCGTTTGGTTCCATGCTCTACCTAGGGGCAGGCTTGGGAACCGGTGTGCGCGACGGCTTGATGACGGCGCTTGTTGACACCGGCCTCAGCATTCGGGTTGCCCGTACTTGCCTCGAGGTCACTGTCCTGTTGGGCGGTGGAGCGCTCGGAGGGTCCTACGGGGTCGGCACCCTGGCCTTCGCCCTGCTGGTCGGTCCTCTGCTACAGGTATTCCGGCACCGTGTCTGGGCCGGGTACCCCGAGCCGGCAGGTTGGGTCTACCGTCGCCGTCGAAAATGATGGATCTCCGGGCGGCCGATTCCGGCTGCGGGGCTACGGTGACGCCATGGTCAGGGTCGGCGTCCTCACCAGCGGCGGTGACTGCCCCGGCCTGAACGCGGTGATCCGGGCCGTGGTCCGACGGGGCGAGCGGCACTGGGGCGACGACCTGGTCGGCTTCCACGATGGCTGGGCCGGGGTGATCGAGGGGCGCTACCAAGCCCTCGACGTCGAGGCCATGCGCGGCTATCTGGCCCGTGGTGGCACCATGCTCGGCACGTCGCGCGTCCACCCCTGGATGGTCGACGACGGCGTCGACCGGGCCCGGGCCACCCTCCAGAGCCTGGCCCTCGACGCCCTAGTCGTCATCGGAGGCGAGGGGTCATTGGCTATCGCCCACCGGGCCCACACCGAGGGCATGGTCCCGGTGGTCGGCGTGCCCAAGACCATCGACAACGACATCCCGTGCACCGAGCAGACCTTCGGGTTCGACACTGCGGTGTCTATCGCGACGGAGGCCATCGATCGCCTCCACACGACAGCTGAGTCCCATGATCGGGTCATGGTGGTGGAGGTCATGGGTCGCCACGTCGGCCACATCGCCACGTGGGCCGGCATAGCTGGCGGGGCGACTGTCACGCTGGTGCCCGAGCACCCGTTCGACATCAGCCGGGTGGCCGAGATCGTCCGCTGGCGCCACGAACGAGGTCGGTACGCATCGATCGTGGTGGTGGCCGAGGGCGCTCTCCCCGTACCGGGGACTTTGGAGGTCGAGGCTCCGGCGGTCGACCAGTTCGGGCACCAACGGCTGGGCGGCATCGGCTCCGTGGTGGCCGCCGAGCTGGAACGGCGGACGGGCTTCGAGACCCGGGTCACCGTGCTCGGCCACGTCCAGCGCGGGGGAAGCCCCACGGCCTTCGACCGGGTGCTGTCCAGCCGTTACGGGGTAGCCGCCATCGACGCCGTCCACGATGACGGGCTGGGCGACATGGTGGCCCTGCAGGCCGGGGTAGTCACCCGGGTTCCGCTGGCCGACGTCGTAGGCCACCTCAAGACGGTCGACGACCGGCTATGGGAGGTGGCCAACGCTCTCTTTGAGGCGCGTCTGGACCGGGTGCAGGGGTGTGGTCCCGCATCGTCGAGGGAGAGCGACACGACCTAGCGTCCGGCGGGGTCACCGGACCGGCCACTGGGGTGGGTCTCGATGGGAGGTCCGGGTGCCGTCCAGCAAGGAGTTGCCGCCGGTGGAGCGGCGGGCGTGGATTGCCCTGGGGGTCTCCACCCTGGCCGCCCTGCTAACCGTCATCGACGTCTCGATCGTCAACGTGGCCTTCCCATCGATCCGACAGGACCTCGGGGCTTCGGAAGCCGGCCTGTCCTGGGTGCTGTCCGGCTACTCCATCTCGGTGGGGGCTTTCCTTCTGCTGGCTGGACGCCTGGCCGATCAGAAGGGCCGTCGCCGCCTGTTCATGGTCGGTGTGGGGGTGTTCGTTGTCGGATCCTTCCTGTCGGGGATGGCCGAGAGCGTGACGTGGCTGGTCTCGGCCCGGGTTCTGCAGGGGGTGGGGGGTTCCATCCTGGGGCCCTCGTCCATGTCAATGGTGCTGCCCGAGTTCCCCCCGGAGCGGCGCTCCATGGTGATCGGCATCTGGGGAGCCTCGGCGGCCCTTGGGGCGGCGGTAGGTCCATCGGCCGGGGCGATCCTCATCGACCTGGCGTCCTGGCGGTGGATATTTCTGGTCAACGTGCCCATCGGGCTGGTGTTGCTGGCCATCACCCCGCGGTTCGTGCGAGAGACCTGGGATCCCGATGCCCGGGGCGGCTACGACCTGGTGGGTGTGCCAGCGGGGACCCTCGGCGTGGCCCTGCTGCTGCTCGGTGTGGTGGAGGGTCAACGGTGGGGCTACGGCTCGGGACGCACCCTGGCGACGGTGGGTGTCGGCCTGATGCTCGTCGTGATCCTGTTCGTCCGCTCGGCCCGCCATCCCAGCCCACTGATCGACCTCTCCCTAGTCCGGATCCGGTCGTTTTGGTCGGCCGGCCTGGGCCAGGTGTTCTTCACTTGCGCATTCATCGCCACCATCTTGTTCAACACCTTGTTGCTCCAGGAACTTTGGGGATGGTCGGTGCTGGCCGCCGGCTTCGGTGTTGTTCCCGGCCCGGCCTTCGCCGCCCTGCTGGGTGGGCCGGTGGGTTCGGTTGCTGACCGGGTTGGGCACCGCACCCTCTTGGTCATCGGTTCGGTGGCCGCTGCTTGTTGTCCCGCGTGGCTGTGGTGGAGCGTCACTGCGGAGTCGTCGTGGGCTACCACGCTGCTGCCGGCCCAGCTCTGCCTCGGGATCGGGGTGTCGTGTTCCTTCGCCACCTTCGCCTCCCTCGGCCTCCGGGATGTGCCGCCGGCCCGCTTCGGGGTGGCCAGTGCCATGCTGCGGACCTTCAGCACGTTGGGGTTCGCTGTCGGCGTAGCGGTTGCCGTGGCAGTGCTCACCGCTTCGCTCCACCTCGGTCGCCTAGCGGCATTCGGCCGCGTCTGGGCGATGTTGGCGTGCACCTTCATGGTTGGCGCTGTTTTCTGCGCCGTGGTCTGTCCAGGCAAGCCGGACGGGGCGCCGCCGGCGCTACGAGTCAGGCAGCCTGTCCCAACCGGACCGGGAGCACGTCTCGACCCCGGAGGATGATCCGGGCGTTGTAGGTGGGTTGGCCGGCCAGGGCCAGGTCGGGGAACCGCCGGACCAGCCGGGTGATGGCGATCTCGCCCTCCATGCGGGCCAGCGCGGCGCCTAGGCAGTGGTGGACCCCGCTGCCGAAGGACAGGTGGCGGTTGGCCTCTGGCCGAGTTACGTCCAGGTCGTCGGCCGTCGCTCCCCAGAAGCGGGGATCCCGGTTGGCGCTGCCCAGGGCGGTCAGCACCATTTCCCCCGCTGCCACCTCGACACCCGACACTTCTACGTCGTGCATGACCCGGCGCCCCGAGGTCTGGACTGGGCTGTCGTAGCGCAGCAGTTCGTCGGCCACCGTCGCGTCCACCGACTCGTCGGTCCGCACCAGGTCCATCTGGTCAGGGTGGCCCAGCAGAGCGTGGGTGCCGTTGCCGATCAGGTTGACCGTGGTCTCGTGCCCGGCCACGAACAGGAGCGAAGTCATGGAGAGCAGCTCCGCCTCGGTCATCCGGTCGCCCTCCTCCTCGACCTGGACCAGGTCGGTCAGGAGGTCGGCGGCTGGGTTTTGTCGCTTTGCGGCGATGGCCTCGGTGAGGTACCGGTCCATGTGCACGGCGGCGTCCATGGCCGCGTCGACCTGTTCGGGGGTCAGGAACGGCTCGAGGGTCTGGGTAAGAGCGTGGGACCAGGAGCGGACCTGGGCCACGTCTGCCTCGGGGAGGCCAAGCATGGCGTGGATCACCGCGAACGGGATCACGAAGGCGTAGTCGGCAATGAGGTCGATCTCGTCCCGGTCGGTGAGCTCGTCCAGCAGGTCGTCCACAATGGCCGTGGTCTGGTCGCGCATACGGCCGATGGCCCGCGGGGTGAAGGTGCGCTGCACCAGTTTTCGGAGCCGGGTGTGGTCCGGCGGGTCCAGCCCGAGGATGGACGGCACCCGCTCGTCCTGGCGGTCCCGGAGGGGCAGCATGTGTTCCGGGGTCGTCTCACTGGTCTCGAACCGCCGAACCGACGTCTGAGGGTCGCGGAGCACCTGGTGGGCGTCGTCGTAGCGCGATACGACCAAGACGCCGAGCGGGGTCCGGTGCACGGGGTCTTCGTCCCGCAGGCGGGCGTAGTGCGGGTACGGGTCCAGCAGGAAGTCTGGATCGAACGGGTTCCAGGACGGGGCGTCGATGGAATTGGTCACATGACGGACGCTACCGATGGCCGTCCGGCCGTCTCTAAGCGGGCGTCGGTCCTGTCTCCGGTCTACAGGCCGACACCCACCTCGTATCCGGAGCGGATGGCCCCCTCGATGTAGCCGACCGTTCCGGCGTCACCCACCACGTGGACCTCGACGTCGCCGCCGATACCGGTCCGGATGGCCTCAGCCAGCGAGGAGTCCGGCTGAACGTTGCCGGCCAGCAGCACGCTGTCGGCGTCGAATCGCACCTCGTCGCCGTCATTTTCGTCGGTTGCCGCGGTGTGGGCGACCACCTCGTCGGCGGTGACTTCCACCAGGCGGGTCCTAGTGCGGAAGTCCACGCCGTGGGCTCGGGCTTCGTGGAGGGCCCGCCAGCGTCGGGGGTGTGCCATCTCGGTGGCCAGATCGCCTCCCTCCGCTAGGCCGGTCCCTGCCCGGCCGCGG
>JAKURX010000140.1 GCA_022451505.1 Acidimicrobiales bacterium
GAGGAAGCGATCCTGGAAATTGAGACCACGGAGACCAGCAAGCCAGAAACCGACATCCAGGACGACGTCCCGACCACAATCCAGACAGTTCTCGACGACGTGGAAGTCGCAACCGGTACCACCCCCGGCACTACCACCACAACCACCGAAGCCACCCCCGGCACCACCACAACCACCCAACCTGCACTTGGAGCCACGCCACCGGCGAGTCTGGCCAGCGGCATAGCCCTGACTCCGCTCCTCTTTCCTGACACGGAGAAATCCCACGATCGTGACACGGTGCCCCGTTCAAACCGGATCGTCGTGTCGCCACCAGACGCCGATGGAACTGTCACGGTTCACGGAAACGCAGCGGCGGTGCCCGTACGCGCGCAGGTCGCCGAGTGGACCATGGTCCGTGTGATCTCAGTCGAGTGGGGGACTTGGGACTGTGTCGAAAGACAACCTGACGGATCATTCGATGCAGATCTCGTGGCCCCGACCGGATCAACCTTGTACGTGGTCCCAGTCCGGCGTGATGACTGCTCCTCGTTAGGCGGCAGCACGGATACGGGGCCGGCGGCCGTTCTCACCGTTCCTGGAAACTCATCCAAGACACAGAATCCGGGCTCCTATGTGACCTCGGGTAGTGCTGGTTCCGAACTCAAATGGTCAGCGCAGGGTTCCCTGATTGGTCCCGGGCGCAGCGTCGAGTTCGTCGTCCACGACGGCCCGGGGGAGCAGTGTCTAGTGCCGAGTGTCTTCCTCTACCGTCTCTTTGACAGCGACGGTGGGTATCTGACCCAGGTGAATGTGCACATCCACGGACCGGTCCTCACCCCGACCGGACTGCCTATTGAGTCCATAGCAGGTTCCAGCAGTTACTACGAGATCGTCGAGTTCGTCGACGCTCCCGACTGCCTGAGGTCAACCCAGACACTGACGCCTGCCTCCCTTCCGTTATCCCTGGAGCCGGGCTGGTACCTGCCTCGCATCATGTTCGGCCTTGTGCAACCCAACGAGCCGACCATGTTCATGGATCGAATCAACACCCCATTAAGTAGCGGGGGGGACAAACCTTTTTTCGAGGGCCGCGGCAACGGTTACGGCTACCTGCCCATGTTCAGTGTCGGTGGTTCCGCCACCCCGCGACTCCCGGCGACCCTGCTTAATGAGACGCCGAGTTGGGGGTCGGCGGGTATCCGGGGTGTGGTGGCCGACGAGGACAGCGGTCGGTTCGCGCTGGGCAGTCGACGGTCGATGCAGGCTCCGTTCATCGCGTCGCGGCTTCTTCCCTACACAGGTCAACTAGTTCGCTACAGCCTCGAGCCGTACCTACCGACGGTGGGCTACACCGGTTTCGGCGCTCGGATGCCCGAACCGTTGTTCACCCTCGATGCCGACGACCCGGGGCAGGTGAGCATCTCACTGACCACACCGGACGGGACCGAGAGGGTCCTAGCCCAAGACGCTCCCGTGCAGATGTTTGTTGCGGCAGGCTCCGGCGTCAGTTATCCGGTCGAGTTGACCTTTGCCGGACCCAACCACACGGTCGGCCTGACCACTCTCCTGGATGATCTGGATCTTGAGTTCGACCAGTACGGACGACACTCGGTGCGTGTGGACGGGACGCTGCTGTCCTCCCGCGGTGACGAGTTCGTCATCGAAGGCACCTACGACATCTGGGTCGCCGAGCCGCTCGACTTGTCGCTTGGCGTCTTCGAGGGCACACCGCTCGAGGTCGGCGACGAGTGGAATCCGACGGTGGTCGTGGAACCGGGTGTCCCCGCCGACATCACCATCGACATCGCCCACTATGTGGACGGCGATCGGGACAAGCGCCGGAACCACACGATCACTGGGGCGGCTAACCGGTTCGGCTACTTCGCCTCTGACCAGGTGTGGCGACCGACCGAGCACGGCGAGTACCGGATAGACGTCACGGCCTCGTACGTCGATCCGGTCGACGGCACCTTGTGGATGGGGGCGCGGTCGACGGCCTCGATCGTCGCTACCCCCGACACGCCTTTGACCGCCCACGGATCACGGAGCGAGAGTTCCATGAGCCTCACCGGCGACCTCCGAACCTGGTTCTTCGCGCGCTCAGCCGACCCGGGGGGCTCTCAGCCACAAGATGATCACACCAGCAACGAAAAGCACAATTACCCGTTCTTCACAGGTGACATCGTATGGATCACGGACTTGAGACCGATCTTCCCGATTATCTCAGTCGATGGCCCTGACGATGTGCTCGCCGGTCTGGCACCACAACTCGTGCCTCAGGGCTACTGCCTCGAAGACCAATGCGTCGAGGCGTCCGACACACACTTTCTTGCATCCGACCTCGAGCGACATGGTGGGAGCATCCACCTGAGTCCCGACGACGTGACCTCGTGGGGCTACTGGTACTCGACCAGCATCCGGGCAGACGTCGGCGTGTTCCATGCGGTGGCCGAACAACGGGGTGGCAAACACACTCAGTGGTACGGCAACGACTCATACAACTGTCAGATTGGCCTGCCGTGTGGCGGTAACCCCGGAGCAAGCCCGAAAACGGGTGGCCGCCCTGGTTCGGACATGCGTGGAGACGAAGAAGGCGACGTGAAACTGTTGTTCGGCGGGGCGGTCCTCAAGAACGGCGACGAACAGCACTTCGTTCCCTACGCGTCGACGGGGGTCATCATCGAGGAATCCACGTGCGATCATGACGACAACTGCACATTCGGCGACGACAAGGGGGGCCGGGTCTGCCCGCCCTACCAGGGGGCCGTTGGCGGGGTGGGTACCTGTGGGCCGTTGCTGACCCACCGCGGGCGCGATGTGGACCTGTTCATCACCCCGACGGGAACCCGACCCGGCAGCGTGCTCGAACCGGGCGACCTGTTCACCTTCAGCGGCCAGGCCTGGCCGACTCTCGACGTGGCCGTCGAGGTGACCGTTACCGGACCCGACGGGGAGACCCATCAGTTCGAGAACCGGGCCAACACCGTGGGCTACGTCGACGCCGAAGGCATGTCGTTCGTGGTCGAAGAGTCCGGCGTCTACCAGGTACACGTGTCCGCCATCCAGGACCGTCCCGTCCCCTCGACCGGGCTGGCCCCCGATCCGGCCCTGGTGGCTGACGGTCGCATCACCATGGACGTGTACGGCTATGAGGATCCCCTCTCGGCCGTCCTTGGTTCGGAGGATTCCACCTACCACTTCTACGTCGTCGACACACTGGCTACGACACCAATTTCATCTCGGAGCGTGATGGCATCAAATGCCGGTGGACCAATACCGTGGGCGACGAGGATGACGTTCACCCACGACCTGCCTCCCGGGGTGGCCCAAGGCCACTACAGCCTCACCGCCCCCGGGCTACTCATCGACCAAGGAACCATCTCAGGTTCTGGGACACTCACCGTCGAAGTCGACCAAAGCGAGCTCTACGAGACCGGGTTCACCCAGATCATCCTCGGCGCGGACACCCTCCAGTTGTCGATCGCCTACCAGACGGAGACCGGATGGCAGGCCCGGACGCTGAACCAACGCGGTTTCTCCCCACTCGGGGGCTAACCGGTGCGCGACGGTACCCAGAAGGGACGATCTTCCCGGACTTTCCTCATGAGGTGCCTGGGCGCACTGCTTGGCATGGCCCTAGTTGCGGCGGCATGCGGCAGCGGTGGGGTGGAGAGTCGACTTGCGGGCGACTCGGATGAGGACGATCACGAGCAGTCGGAGCTTCGGGTCGGTGGCGACGATTGTGAAGCATCGGACCAAGCCGACGAGGCCCGCGCCACCGGTGACATAAGGGTCTGGGACGTGATCGAGGCAGACCGGGAGCGGGACCTCTGCGTCAACGATCCAGCGGTGCTGGCGGCCTTTGACGCTGAGATCTCGGTGATCGATGAGCCCGGCGATCTGGCTGATGTTCGCGACGATGTGGTGACGGTCTTCGCCGACGGCTACATCGATGCGGCCAAGCGCGATGAACTGCTCGACCGCCTGTCCGAGGTGGAAAGTGGGCTCCGAGGCGAGTCGGGCACTGCGGATACCGGTGAGGAAGCGATCCTGGAAATTGAGACCACGGAGACCAGCAAGCCAGAAACCGACATCCAGGACGACGTCCCGACCAC
>JAKURX010000141.1 GCA_022451505.1 Acidimicrobiales bacterium
GTTGGGACATGACCTACCTGGGCATGCAGATCATGGTGGAGGGGCTAGCCCTGGCCGCCTTCGGCTTCATGCACCAGACCACCGAGGAGCCGCTGCTCAAGAAGCTGCTGCGCTACGTCATGTCCGACGAGGCCCGCCACGTGGCCTTCGGGGTGCTCAGCCTCCAGGAGGTGTACCAGGAACTCACCGTGGCCGAACTGCGCGAACGGCAGGAGTTTGCCTTCGAGGCGGCCCTGCGGATGCGGGACCGATTCATGCGCCAGGAGGTCTGGGAGCGTATGGGGGTCGACGTCAAGGAGATGGTGCAGTTCACCCTGGCCATGCCCGATGACCTGAGGCTCTTCCAGCGGCTGCTGTTCTCCAAGATCGTCCCCAACTGCAAGAAGCTGGGTCTGCTGGACGCCGGCGACGGATGGCTGCGGGACCGCTTCACCGACATCGGCGTGATCCAGTTCGAGGACTGGGTGGACACCGGTGAGGAATACGCCGACCTCGACGAGGTGGCCAAGGACCGGGAAATGGCCGAAGGCTGAGCCCCGGCCAGGGAATCAGCCCCCGTTCCCTGCCCGCTCGTGGTGGCGGATCACCTCGTCGATCACGAATCGCAGAAACTTCTCGCTAAACACCGGATCCAGGCCCGCCGCCTCTCCCAGGTCCCGCATTCGCTGCACCTGCTCGGCTTCCCGGTCGGGATCAGCCGGCGCCATGCCGGCCGCCACCTTGTGAGCCCCCACCATGCGAGTCACCTTGAACCGCTCGGCTAGCAGGTGAATCAAGGCCGCGTCGATGTTGTCGATGCTCGTCCGGTACCCGTCCAGAACCTCGTCGTCTTCCACCGATGGGAGCGTATGCCCTGAGACGAGGTGCCCGAGGGACGAGAACTATTGTCATCTGTCCCGTCGTCAATACACCGCGAGAACCCGACAGGAGGTCGCCCCATGAAGATCCCGCTGACCGTTGCCGACCACCTGCGCCGGGCCGAGGTCGTCTACGGAGACCGGATCGCCATCGTCGACGAGTCCGACCAGGTCGCCCCGGCACTCCCCGACCTCACCTACGCACGGACCGCCGAGTTGGCACGGGCAATGGCTGCGGGCCTGGACGCCATGGGCCTCGACATCGGAGCGCGGGTGGCCATGGTCAGCCACAACTCAGCACGGATGCTGGTGTTCCTCTACGGAACGAGTGCATTCGGACGAGTCGGGGTACCGGTCAACTTCCGCCTCAACGCCGAGGAGGTCCAGTACATCGTGGACCACTCGGGAGCCGAAGTCCTTCTCATGGACCCAGAGCTGGAAACCGACCTGGGTGGCGTGAAGGTGAAGCACCGTCTGTTGGCCGGCAACGAGTCGGACTCGCTGTTCCTCGAGGGGGTCGAACCTCGACCATGGACCCCAGACGAGGACGCCACCGCCACCATCAACTACACAAGCGGCACCACGGCCCGCCCGAAGGGCGTCGAGATGACCCACCGGAACCTGTGGCTGAACGCCGCCGTGTTCGGATGGCAAACGGGCGTGAACGACCGGGACGTCTACCTCCACACCCTGCCCATGTTCCACTGCAACGGCTGGGGCATGCCGTACGCGGTGACTGGCATGGGCGGGAAGCACATCGTGCTCCGCAAGGTCGACGGACCCGAGATCCTCCGACGCATCGAGGAGCACGGGGTGACCCTCCTGTGTGGCGCCCCGGCGGTCATCGCTGCCGTGCTGGACGCGGCGGCAGACTGGGACGGCGAGATCCCCGGATCGGGACGCATGCGAATTGTGGTGGCCGGAGCACCGCCCCCCACCCGAACCATCGAGCGGGTCGAAGTCGAGCTGGGTTGGGAGTTCATCCAGATCTACGGGCTGACCGAGACCGCCCCGCTGTTGACCATGAACCGCTCACGGGCCGAGTGGGACGACGACACCCCGGCTGAACGGGCAGCCCGCCTGTCACGAGCCGGGGCGCCGGCTCTCGGCGTGTCCATGTCGACCTCTCCGGAGGGCGAGTTGCTGGCCCGAACCAACCACGTGCTGAAGAGCTACTGGGACCAACCGGACGCCACCGCCGAAGCACTGACCGACGACTGGTTTCACACCGGAGACGGTGGGGTGATCGACGAGGCGGGGTACGCCACGATCACCGACCGTAAAAAAGACGTGATCATCTCAGGCGGTGAGAACGTGTCGTCGATTGAGGTGGAGGACACCCTGTTCTCGCACCCGGCGGTCGCCGAGGTGGCGGTGATCGGCGTGCCCGACGAGAAGTGGGGCGAGACGATCAAGGCCCTGGTCGTGGTGGCCGACGGAGAGTCGGTCGACGAGCAGGCCCTGATTGGCCACTGTCGGGAGTTACTGGCCCACTTCAAGTGCCCCACGTCGGTGGAGTTCCGCGACGAACTGTCCCGGACGGCCACCGGCAAGTTGCAGAAGTTCAAGCTGCGCGCCCCCTACTGGGTGGGCATGGAGAAACAGATCAACTAGCCGGACACAGGCCGGTCGGACCGGGAGGTATCCGGTGAATGAGCGACACCTCATGTGGGTGGTCAAGAGCGCCCTTGCGGCGACCCTCCTGACCGGCCTGTTATTCCCTGACATTCCCGGAGTGGCCGGCAAGGGCTGGCCCGAGCGGTGCGTCGGCTATCCCCTGTCAGCCCTGGTAGTACCAGCCATCTGGGCACTTCGGGGTCGGCGGGGCCGGTACCCCTACCTGGCCGACGCCCTGCTGGTCACCCCGTTCGTCTTGGACCTGTCGGGAAATCTGGTGAACCTTTACGACACCTTCGAACAGTTCGACGACATCCTCCACTTCGTCAACTGGACCTTCCTGGTAGCCGCCTTGGTGCTCTTCGTGGCGTCACAAGGGCTGGCCCGGTGGAACCTGGTCCTGCTGGGCTCCGGCTTTGGGGCCATGGCCATCATCGCCTGGGAGGCCGTGGAGTGGATCATCCAGGAAATGGGGACCACCGGCCTGCAGTTGACCTACGACGACACGGTGGGCGACTTGGTGCTCTCCACGTCCGGGGGCGTCCTGGGCGCCGCCGTGACGGCAGCATTGCTGAACCGGCGAAACTGACCCGTCACAATCCGGGTGCCGACCATGGCATCCTTGGGGTTCGGGCGACCGGCTAGAAACGGCTAGCTGGTAGTCGCCCTACCCGATCCGTGACACGCCTGCCATGACTGACCACCTCCCCATCGCCGACGAGTTCGTGGCGGCTAATCGGGCGTTCGCCGTCGACTTTGCCGACGCCGACCTCCAGGTCGAACCGACCCGTCACGTGACCGTCGTGGCCTGTATGGACTCCCGGATGGACATGTTCCAGTTACTCGGCCTCGGCCACGGCGAGGCCCACGTGATCCGTAATGCCGGTGGCGTGATCACCGACGACGTCATCCGGTCGCTGTGCCTGTCCCAGCGGTTCCTGAAGACCCGTGAGGTCGTGCTCGTACACCACACCGACTGCGGCTTGGAAAAGGTCGTCGAGGAAGAGTTCCGGGCCCAACTGGTCGACGAGGTCGGGGTGGCTCCCTCGTGGGCGTTGGAGGCGTTCGTTGACCCCCACGACAGCGTCCGCCAATCGATGCAGCGACTCCACCTGTCCCCGTTCCTGCTCTACAAGGACCACATCCGTGGTTTCGTCTACTGCGTTTCCACCGGCCTACTAGACGAGGTGGTGTTGGCCGGTTAGGCCCTACGTTGAGCGGAGCCGAGGTGGGAATTCCAGAACCAGATTCCCGGTCGGGTCATCTATCGCGAGACCGAATTGCTCGGGAACGACGCCATATATCCGGAATTTGCATAGCCGGGTATCCGGGAATTGCATAGCCCGGGTTGCCCGGGTGACTGAAGCCAAATACCCTCGCGGGGCCGCCCAACGATGGGTGGCACCCGTGGGCGGCGAGATCACGCCCCCCGGGAACCATGAACCGGAGGGGGTTCAATTTATGAAGAGCAAGCTTCTCAGGCTTCTCGCCCTGTTCCTGACCATCGGTGTCGTCGCCGCAGCCTGCGGTAGCGACAGCGACGACGCACCGGCTGCACCGGCCACTACGGCCGCAGAGGTCGAAGTTGTCGCATCCGGCAGTCTCCTGG
>JAKURX010000142.1 GCA_022451505.1 Acidimicrobiales bacterium
CTGGGCGCGCCCCGCTAGCCAACCGGTCGGTGGACACCTGCGCTCTGGCACGCCGACTATTTCGCGACGAGGTCCCAAACTGCCGCCTCGGTACCCTCGCCCGACACCTCCGACTCGACCATCAGCCCCGCCACCGGGCCCTCGACGATGTATTAGCCACTGCCGACCTCCTGCATCTGTTGGTCGAGAGGGCGGGGACGCTGGGGACCAGCGGTCTCGACGATCTTCTCGGCCTCCCCTCCATGGCCGGCCACCCGCAGGCCGGAAAGCTCGCCCTGACTGAAGATTTGCCGCGCTCTCCCGGCGTCTATCTCCTCCGCGACCGAAACGACCATGTTCTCTACGTCGGTAAGGCCACCAATCTTCGGTCCAGAGTGCGCAGTTACTTCTCCAGCGACCGTCGGCGAAAGGCCTCACGGATTCTTGCCGAAATGGAGCGCATCGACCATGTGGTATGCACCAGCCCACTGGAGGCTGCGGTCATCGAGATCCGGTTGATCCACGAGCACCTTCCCCGGTTCAACCGGCACGGAACCAACTGGTCCCGATACGCCTACATAAAACTGTCGTTGGGCGAACGCTTCCCACGCCTCTCGGCAGCTCGGGTCGTGGCTGACGATGGCGGCCTCTACCTGGGCCCGGTGCCCTCCATAGGATTTGCCCGTCGAGCCATCGAAGCCGTTGAATCGGTGGTACCGCTCCGACGCTGCACTCTCCGACCCGGATCGACAACTCAGGCCCACCCCTGTACGCCCGCACAACTGGGAGTGGCTACCTGCCCGTGCTCCGGGCAGATCAACGAGACTGCCTACGCCACGCTGGTCGAGCATGTCACTCAGGGTCTCACCAACCAACCGGGAGTACTGCTCCAACCGCTAGAAAAACGGATGTACCGGCTGGCCGCCCAGGAACGCTTCGAGGAGGCTGCAACGGTACGGGAGCGAGCCCGGCTACTTGCCGGATGCCTCCTTCGCCAACGGCGCTTTGATCTGCTCCGCCGGTCCGGCTCAGTGCGTGTGAGAATGAGAAACTACGGCGGAGCGGATCTGGTCGACGGACGCCTGGAGCGGGCCTGGACCGAACTCCCCGTCGACGACCCGCCTTCGCGGCGAGGCGACGACCTCGGCGTCCCAGACGACCGCCCTCCCGGCCCAGTCCCCAAGGAAGACGCCGACGAACTCAACTGCGTCGCCGTCTGGTTCGATCGTCGGGCGCATCGTCTCGACCTGCTCCATTGCGACGGAACCCTCACCGAACCCATTTCACCCCTGCCCGACTTTGAACCTTGCCGGAAGGGCACCACCGACTGATCCCACGGTGGGTACGGTGCACACGATGCAGCGTCCCGGCGCCGTGATCGGAGCCATGGTTGCCCTCGCCGCCCTCCTGGCAACCACCTGTGGTGCGAACCCCCCGACCGTCGACACTTCCGAGCTCGAATCGGTCGATTGCCCAGAGGGCACGGTTCCCACCGAACTCGAGGTGACCTGCCACCGGTACCCACGGGACGTCGGCCATCTGGCGGTGGCCATCCTCCACGCGGAGAAGGCGTCCGCCGACCCGGTCCTGGTGATACACGGTGGGCCCGGAGGGCGGGCCGTCGCCGAACGGCACCACTGGCTCGCTCCCCGCTCGCCAATACTGGCCCGCCACGACATGATCCTCGTAGACCAGCGCGGTTCCGGGTGGTCCGAACCATCGTTGGACTGCCCGGAGGTCGACCAGCCGGCCGAAGGCCTCTACGACGCTTACAGGGCCTGCCGCACCCGGCTGGTCAAGTCCGGTGTCGACCTGAGCCGCTACCGGGTGGCCGACATAGTCGCCGACCTCAGTGCGCTACGGCGCAGCGTCGGGATCGACCGTTGGAACCTGTACGCCATCTCATTTGGAACCCTGGTCGCTCTCGAACTCCTCCGAACCGACGGCGACGGTATCGCCGCCACCGTCCTCGACTCTCCGCTTCCCCCACAGATCGCCGCTTACGACGAACACCCTCGTGGGGCCGGCGCCGCTATCGACACCGCTCTGGCCCGCTGTTCCGGAGTGGACCCCTGTCCTACCAACCTGGTGGGACGATTAGACAACCTGCTGGACCGCCTTGACAAGACACCGATCGCTGTGACCACTCGGTCGGGCTCGACTCGGGCGATCGATGACGTCGCCTTCGCCGGCCTATTACTAGATGCACTGGCCCACCCAGACGGCCCATCGACACTTCCCCGGGCTGTCGGCATGGCCACTGAGGGGCGGATGGCCGAGGCGGTCGCCCTTCTCGAGGAGCTGGGCATCAGTGGCCGAACCGCCGGAGACACCCTCAGCGAGGGGGCACAACTCTCCTCGGAGTGCGCCGACATGCTTCCCCACAACAAGGCAGACGATCCGATAGCGACCCGGCCGCTCCTACGGGCCATCGCCGGCCGGGAGGCCGAGGTTCGACGCCTCTGTTCCATCTGGGACGTACCCACAGCACAACCAGTCGAGGGGTCACACCCACCGACGGAATCAGACATACTCGTCTTAAGCGGCCACCTGGATCCGGTCACCCCCACTGCATGGGCTCGTCGGGTGGCCGCCGATCTAGACGGAACGATCCTGATCGAATCGGAATCCTGGAGTCACGCACCATCGTTGGCCGACCCCTGTGCTGCGGATCTTGTTGCCCGATTCCTCAACGGTTTCCGACCAGAATCTGGTCTTGCCCGCTGCTGAGGATCCTCAGCCGCCAATCGCCTCCAGCAGGCGGGACACCGAGCCGTCGTCGATGGCCGCTCCGGCCGCTTCAAAACCTTCGACAATCCCGTCGACCACGCCAGCGACCACCAGTCCGGCGGCCGCGTTGAGGACCACGATGTCCCGGCGAGGGCCCCGGTCCTCCCCGCCGAAGATGGCCCGGGCGATCGCCGCGTTTTCTTCCGGGCCACCCCCCGCTAACTCCGCGGGTTCCACCGCCCGGAGACCAAGGTCCTCCGGCTGGAGTTCCCACTCGCTTGTCTCTCCGTCTTTCAACTCCAGAATCCGAGTTGGCCCGGTGATGGCGATCTCATCAAGGCCAGCATGGCCGGTCACCACCCAAGACCGCACCGAACCGTTGGCCTGCAGCACCTGGACCATCCGGTCGGCTAACGCCGGGTCGGCGGTCCCGATCACCTGGTTGCGGACCCGCCCGGGGTGAGACAGCGGCCCAAGCACGTTAAAGACAGTTGGAATGCCGATCCCGACCCGGACCGGGCCGGCAAAACGCATCGCCGGGTGAAATGTCCGGGCGAAGGCGAACCCCAATCCGTGCCGGACCACCTGGCCAGCTACCTCGGACGGCTCCTGGTCAATGGACAGACCCAGGGCGTCGAGCAGGTCGAAAGCGCCGGAGGTTGACGAAGCTCGACGGTTGCCGTGCTTGCAGACCGTTGCTCCCCCACCAGCGGCCACAAAACAGGCCATGGTCGATACGTTCAACGCCGCTATCCGTCGAGCCGATGAACCTCCGGTTCCGACAATGTCGATCGTGCCGTCTGGTAGGTCGAGAGGCTCGGCAGCTGAGAGCATCGCCCGAACCAGCCCGGTGGTCTCCTCGGCTGTCTCACCCTTGATCTTTAGCGCCACCAGAAACGCTGCTATCTGAACCGGGTCGGCCTCCCCGGCGAGGATCTCACTAAGAACCATCTCGGCCACTTCCGATGTGAGGTCCTGGCCATCGCAGAGATGAGCCAACAATCCCGGCCAGCCTCCGGCGTCCTCAAGTGACATGACTCTCACCGGCCGGTCGGGCCACTGACAGAACCCGAGTGCAGGAGGGTGCCGAAAGTCGCCGGAAAGCACCCGGTCGGTGCCGTAAGCCCCAAGACTGCCGTGGTCCCGTCACACTCTCCATGCAACCGGTCTTGCTACCCGGCCGTCTCCACCAACGCAAACCAAATTTAGTCCGGTGGCCATCGGCTCGATGATCGGCCACACTGGAGGTGACGGTGAGCCGGCCGGGTGACCGCGGCGTGGTCCGCCACGCTGAGGAAGGTCGGGGCTCCACAGGACAGGATGCTGGCTAGCGGCCAGTCCGGGGGCCCCGCCGGAAAGTGCCCCAGCAA
>JAKURX010000143.1 GCA_022451505.1 Acidimicrobiales bacterium
CCATCTGTGCCGGCATGACCGAGCCCGCCGACCCTGGCGGCGGGCGCTTCCTCTCCGGCGTAGACCACTGGCGACACCACAAAGCGTTCGCCCGGTTCGCAACCGCCTCCCCCCTGCCGGCTATCGCCGGCACCCTCCTGGTGGCCGACCGGATCCACCTCTACGAGGACTCGCTGCTGGTCAAGGAACCGGGGACCGTGGCTCGTACCGCCTTCCACCAGGACCTGGGCTACTTCCACCTGTCCGGGGACCGGATCTGTACCACCTGGGCGCCCCTCGATGAGGTTGACGCCGAGACCGGCGCCGTGTCGTACCTCCGCGGATCACACCGGTCGGGGGTGGTCCACCGCCCCAACTGGTTCGTAGACGATCAGCCTCTTCCGGGCACCGGGGGTGAGCCGGTCCCCACCGTCCGCCCCGACGACCCTCGCCTGGTTCGCTTCGACACCGTGCCCGGCGACCTGGTGGTCCACCACGCCGCCACTCTCCACGGCGCAGGGCCCAACCGGTCGACCACCCGCCGGCGCCGGGCCGTCTCGGTCCGGTACTGCGGCGACGGCGTCCGATACGAGATCCGGCCCGGGGCCCCTGCCAAGGCGCACCACGTCGAGGTCCGCTCTGGCGACCCGGTGGTTGACCATCCTGGGTGTCCTGAGGTCTGGCGACGACCCTTAGGGTCCGACTGATGAATGCGCCGTGGTCCACCATCCCCGACCTGGTCGACGACGCCGCCCTCCGGTTCGGCGACCGAGAGGCAATCGTCGACGGGGATCTCCGATGGACGTTCGCCGAATACCGCGACCAGATCCACGCCGCCAGCCGGGCCCTGATGGCCCACGGGATCGGAGCGGGCGACCGGATCGCCGTCTGGGCGCCCAACGTGGCCGAGTGGGCGGTGGCTGCCCTGGGCGCCCACTGCGCCGGAGCCGTGCTTGTCCCCATCAACACTCGCTTTCGGGGCCGGGAAGCCGCCGAGCTCCTGGACCGCACCCTGGCTCGTGTCCTGTTCACCGTCACAGACTTTCTGGACGCTGACTACGTGGCGATGCTCGCCGACGTCGGCGGGGGAACCGGGCTAGACGAGGTAGTCGTCCTCCGAGGCTCCGTTCCCGACAGGTGCACTTCGTGGGCCGACTTCCTGAAGGCAGGCGACACGGTCGACGACGGCAACCGGGCGACTCGTTCGGCAGCCGTCGGAGGCGACGACCTCTGCCATCTCATGTTCACCTCGGGGACCACCGGCTCGCCGAAGGGCGCCATGCTCCGCCACTCAGCTATCTGCCGGGCCTTCCTCGCGTGGAGCGAGGTCATCGGCCTGGAGGCCGGCGACCGCTATCTGGTGGTCAATCCGTTCTTCCACGCCTTCGGCCTCAACTCCGGGATCCTGGCCTGCCTGATGAAGGGCGTAACTCTCGTCCCCCACCCAGTGTTCGACGTCCCGGCAGTGATGAGGCGGGTCGGCGAGGAGCGAATCACCATGCTCCCCGGCCCGCCGGCCATCTACCAGACGATCCTGAACCACCCCGACCTCGACGAATTTGACCTGTCTTCGCTCCGACTGGCTGTGACCGGCGCTGCGACTATCCCCGTCCAGATGATCCACGCTATGCGCGACCGTCTCGGCTTCGAGAAGGTGGTGACCGGCTACGGCCTCACCGAGGCGTCGGGAATCGCCACCATGTGTCGCCACGACGACGATCCGGCCCTCATCGCCGGGACCTCGGGACGGGCCATCGATGACGTCGAGGTCCGGGTCGTCGACTCCGACGGAGCCGAGTGCCCGGCCGGCCAGCCGGGCGAGGTGGTGGTCCGCGGCTACAACGTGATGGTCGGCTACCTGGACGATCCCGACCAGACCGCCGAGGCCATCGACGCCGAGGGTTGGCTGCACACCGGCGACATCGGGGTCATGGACGCCGACGGCTACCTAGACATCACTGACCGGGTGAAGGACATGTTCATCAACGGCGGGTTCAACGTCTACCCGGCCGAGGTGGAGCGCCTGATGCTGGCCCACCCCGAGGTCGGTCAGGTGGCCGTCGTCGGGATCCCTGACGACCGGCTCGGCGAGGTGGGAATGGCGTTCGTCGTACCGGCCCCCGACACCCACCCAGACCCGGCGGACATCGTGTCGTGGTGCCGCGACGAAATGGCTAACTACAAGGCACCCCGCCGGGTCGAGGTCATTGACGTTCTGCCGCTGAACGCCAGTGGCAAGGTCCTCAAGTTCCAGCTGCGCCAGCGCGGCGCGGCGCTCCTCTGAACCGAACCGCCTCCTCCCGGCCGGCAGGGACGCACCAGTAGCCTGCACCAGTCATGTCCGACGAGCACCCACCCTCTGCCGACGCCCCAGACGCGTCCAACGACCCCTACCCGCACGTAGGACGGGCCGACTTCCCCGCCATGGAGGAACGGGCGCTGGCCCGGTGGGCGGACGAGGGCACGTTCCCGGCGTCGGTCGAGGCCCGACCAGCCGAGGCCGAGTACGTCTTCTACGACGGTCCACCCTTCGCCAACGGGCTGCCCCACCACGGCAACCTCCTGACCGGCTACGTGAAGGATGTCGTGCCCCGGTACCAGACCATGCGTGGCCACCGGGTCGACCGCCGCTTCGGCTGGGACTGCCACGGCCTGCCAGCCGAGATGGAAGCCGAGAAGGACCTTCCGGTCTCCGGGCGGGCCGACATAATCGAGTACGGCATCGAACGCTTCAACGCCACGTGCCGGGAATCGGTCCTGCGCTATACGAGCGAGTGGGAGAAGACGGTCACCCGTCAGGCCCGGTGGGTCGACTTCGAGAACGACTACAAGACCATGGACCTCTCCTACATGGAGTCGGTCATGTGGGCGTTCAAGCAACTCTGGGACAAGGGGCTGGTCTACGAGGCCTTCCGGGTCATGCCCTACTCGTGGGGCGCCGAGACGCCGCTATCCAACTTCGAGATCCGCCTCGACGACGCCACCCGACCCCGGCAGGACCCGGCCATCACCGTGGCCTTCGACCTGGATCCGGCTGATGGGGACCCCGGACCGATGCGGATCCTGGCCTGGACAACCACGCCGTGGACACTCCCGTCAAACCTGGCCCTGGCCGTGGGCCCCGACGTGTCCTACTCCCTGCGCCGGGATGCCGACGGCACCGTGTACGTGCTGGGCGCCGAGGCGGTGACCCGCTACGAGGACCAGTTGTCGGACACCACCGAGGTCGGCGCGTGCACGGGCAACGACCTAGTCGGGCGCACCTACCGTCCGCTCTTTGACTTCTTCGACGACCGGACCGACGCCTTCCGAGTACTGGGCGCCGACTTCGTCGACGCCTCCGACGGCACCGGGGCGGTCCACATGGCCCCCGGGTTCGGCGAGGACGACCAGAAGGCCTGCGAGGCTGCCGGGATTCCCATCGGCCACGTGGTGCCAGTCGACGACCGGGGCCGGTTCACCGACGAGGTCGGGCTGTGGGCTGGCCAGAACGTTTTCGATGCCAACTCGGAGATCATCCGCCACCTTAAGGAGGCGGGCCGGATCGTCCGCCACGACACCTACGAGCACAATTACCCGCACTGCTGGCGGACCGACACGCCGATCATCTACAAGGCCATCTCGTCGTGGTACGTCAAGGTGACCGACCTCCGGGAGCGGCTGCTGGCCACCAACCAGCAGATCAACTGGGTACCGAACCACGTCCGGGACGGGCGGTTCGGCATGTGGCTGGACGGCGTCCGAGACTGGTCGATCAGCCGGAACCGCTTCTGGGGATCACCCATCCCCGTGTGGCGTAGCGATGACCCCGAGTACCCGCGGGTAGACGTCTACGGCAGCCTGGACGAGATCCAGCGGGACTTCGGGATCCGGCCTAACGACCTCCACCGGCCATTCATCGACGAGCTGACCCGACCCAACCCGGACGACCCGACTGGCCGGTCCACCATGCGTCGAGTCCCCGAGGTCCTGGACTGCTGGTTCGAGTCGGGCTCCATGCCGTTCGCCCAGAT
>JAKURX010000144.1 GCA_022451505.1 Acidimicrobiales bacterium
GTCGTTCAAGACGACGCCGTGCACGCCCCCCCGCCAACCGACTTCCATGGCAGCCCGCAGCCCCTGATGGGCGGCGTCCATGAGGCTGCACGGCTGGGTCTCGCCGGTTACCTGGATGCGGGCCTCGCCGACTTGCAGCACCCACCCGGTGGACTCGACCAGGTCGCCCAGGCCGGTGACCAGAATGTTGGCCCGGCGGGCCGACGGGTCCAGTTCGGCGCCGGCCTCTGCGTTGGCGGCCTCCCAATCCTCGGCGGATAGCACGGTGACCTGACGGGGACCACCCCGTTCAGCGTTTCCGACCAGACCGTGGTCCGACCGTACAGAGGCGTGCTCCACCTCTTGCAGGGGTTCACCCTTTACGGGCTTCAACCAGATCCGCATGAGTCGGGCCATGCATGAAAGGTACCCGTCAACCGTGAACCGTCAACTAGGCAACGGTTCGGCTCAGGGCTCCCGGGCAACGGCGAACACGTCGCCTAAGCCGTCGAACACGGCACGGTGCTCGACCAGCAGGCGGGGGTCGCCCACGAGAGTCAGGTCCCCGTCGATCACGGCCCGCAGGGGATCCAGTGTGCCGGCGGCTAGGGCCCGGGCCGTGGCCGGGTCGGTGGCGAACCGCAGGTCGGGATGGTCGGCTGGCCCAGCGACTACCCGGACCGAGCCGTGGTCGAACACAACGTGCCAGGAGGGTCCGCCGGAGGTCGAGTACTCCAATACGAGGGCCATGGCGGCGGCGGCCTCCTGGAGACCGAGGTGTTCGGCGGCCGCATTGTCCAGGGCGGCGATCCAGGCGTCGGACAACGGTTCAGCCACGGTCTGGGAGCCTAGGTCCCGACCTGGTCGGCCGTGATGGCCCGACGAGCCCACTGGTCGTGCACCGGGTGGTGGACGCTACGGTGCCGGCCACCGCTGGGGTGGGCTTCCACGGGTCCGGCCCACGGCGGAACCGCGGGAGGGGAACGGTGTCGGAAGTCGGTCGGGGGCAGAAGACCTACGACTTCGGCAGGGCCCGCGGACGGTGGGTCCGCCTGGAGGGACCCGACGACGTGCTGGGTTTGATGGACGCCGGAGCCGAAGGCCTGGTGGCTGTTGTCAGGGACGCCGGTGCCACGTTCCTGGGACCAGTATTCGATGAGCTGGCCGGCGTGGTGTGCACTGGGGGAACGATCCGAAGCCACATCGGGATCGTCAGCCGGGAGTACCGGATCCCAGGGGGGGTGGCCACCGTCCTATCTGAGGCGCCGGACGAGGGTGCCGAGGTGGAGTTAGACGCCACCGGGCCCGACGGCGTGGTCCGCCTGGTCGAGGGATGACTACTGACGTCGTCCCCGGTCGTGCCGAGGAGGGTGTCCCGGCCCGGCGCGACCAGGTGAACGGGTGGCTGGCCACCATCAACCCGATCACCCGTCAGCTGGTCGCCGAGCGGACCGGTTACTCCTCGCAGCTCATCCCGGTCACGCCCTACGTGATGGTGTCCTGCGTCGAGGCCTTCCTCCGCTACCCGGATGCTGTGGCCATCATCACGGCAGCTATGGAACCGGAGGAGATCGGGGTGGCGGCCCGGCGTCCCGGCTGCCAGGCCAACTCGGTGTTTCTTTGGGGCGTGGCCAACTTCTTCCTCATCGGACGCAACGTCCTACGGGCGGTAGATCCCTCGGTGGACGACGCCCCGAACGCGCTAGACCGTGCTCACACGGTGCTGGACTTCTGGGCCCGGACGTCACGGGCCTACAGGGGCGGCGACCACCTTCACGCCGCCGAGGTGGGCGACCGCCTGGACGTGTTCGACGAGGACACGGTGTCGGCGCTGGTGGCGGAGGCCACAACAGTGGACGATGGGCGTCGGGACCGGATCCGGCGGGCCAACGCCACCATTATCAACCATCTCTTCCTGCTCTACTTCGACACCCGGGTCGGGCACGGGGACACCGGTCCGTACCACCTAGATGACGGTCGGACGGTGATTATCCGCGACTACTTCCGGCTGGCCGAGAGTGACCTGGCCTGGTCATCGGTGGCCGCCGCCGTCCCCCACGGCAGCCTCACGGCGGTTCTCGTCCTTGACCCCGGGGTGGAGGTCCGAATCACCGACTTCGGGACCACGGTCTCGACGCCCGAGGACTATCTCGACCACCTGTCGGGGTTCGCCCTGTTCACGTCGGACGGCGTGAGACCCGGTCAGCCACCGGTACCGGTCTCTGACGACGAAATGGACGCTGTGGCTTCGGCGGCCAGGGCTGCGCAGCGCCGCCACTACCGGGACATCGTGGCTATGGACCGGGATCAGCGGATCGCCTGCGGGGCCTACGTCTACCTGACCTTCCTGCGCCCGTTTGCTGAGTTGGCTGGGGTGGCCAATGAGATCGACTGGACCTGTCCTCGGGACACCCCAGCTGACCTGTACCCCCTGGTCACCGCTGACGTGGAGGCCTCTCAACTCGATCCGGATGCCGATCCCTATCCACCTTTCGGCTGAGGCAGAACGGGCGACGGCGAGCATGCGGTGCCACCGGTTGGCGTGGTGGTCCCCTGAACGTACGTCGGGTGGCCACGTCCGCCTAGCCGTCCACGACGAGGGCCCGGCCTGGTTCTGGTGTGGCTTGGTGGCCGTCGGACAGCCCACGGTGCTTGTCACCGACCACGCCGTACCGCCACCCCGGTCGTCCGGCCTGGAGGTGCGGTCGTCTGGCCTGTGGGCCGAGGTGGTGGTGGAGGAGCCCGGTCTCCACGTAAGTGTCGGCCTCGAGGCCTTCGGTGTGGCCGTCGCCGATCCGGAGGACGCCTGGCGGGGCGGAGCCGACCACCAGTTTCGAGGCGATCGCCTCGCAGTGGGCCTCGACCTGGGCGGTGAGGCGGTCGGCGAACCACCGGCCGGAAATGCCGTGCCCTGTCGGGTGGTCGGCGAGGTCCTGATTGCCGACCGGGTGATCCCTGTGGACGGCTGGGGGTGGTGGGACCACCAGGATGCAGGCGGCGACCCGTGGTCCGGACCGTGGACTGGTGTACGGGCGCGCCTAGACGACGGCACGTGGTGGGCCGGCGGAGCGATCTCCACGGGAGAACCGGTGGGTCGGGCACCGGTGCTGGTTACCGACGGTGGTCGCCCTGCCGTTCATGTCGACCGGACGCTGGGCCCGGTGGCCATCGATGGCCGTCCGGGGTTCGGGTGGGTCGAGACGGTGGTTCCCGTCCCGGACGAGCTGTCTCAATCTCCGGCCTGAAGCCGACCCCGGGCTAGGCGGTCGACGACGAGGACGACGACCAGGGACAGGGTGGCCAGCAGTGTCGGCCCCGCTAGGCCGTCAGCGGCTTCAGGCCAACCCAGGGCGGTACCGGCTACTGGCTCTTCGGCATGGCGGCTGATTACGCCAACCCCGTGGGGCCAGGGCCAGAGGACCCGGAGCGAACCCAGCAGCAGGCCGACCATCACGGCTAGCACGTCATCATGCCGTCGGGCCAGCAGGCGGGCCAGCAGCGTGGAGAAGCAGGCCAGCCCGATGATGGCCCCGGCGCCGAAGACTGCTGCATCGGTCACCATTCGGTCGTCGACCACCTGGATCATGGTGCCGTACATGCCCACCATGAGAAGGAGGAATGAGCCGGAGATCCCCGGGAGCACCATGGCGCATATGGCCACGGCTCCCGAGGCGAACAGGACCACGGGGGAGGGATCGACAACCGGGGCACCCTTCAGCCCGAGGACGGCGAACAGGGCTGTCCCGACGATGACCACGGTGGCCACACGGGGCCTGGTCCACGCCACGTCCCGGCGGGCGATGAGGATCGAGGCCAACACGAGGCCGGTGAACAGGCCGGCCATCGACTCGGGATGGTCGACCAGTGCCTGCTCTATCACACCGGCCAACACGGCGACGGCGGCCAGCAGGCCAGCCAGAAGGGGCAGCACGAATCCCCACGGAACCTCAGACGACCGGTGGGCTGCGCCC
>JAKURX010000145.1 GCA_022451505.1 Acidimicrobiales bacterium
GGGTGATCCCTCCCACTCTGCCGACCTTCAGGCCAACCACCTCGCAGGCCCGGTCGCCGACCGCCCGGATCATGTCATCGACGGTGACGAGCGACTCGTCGATAGCCAGGGGCTGGCCGACCGCGGCCCGCACTGCCAGATGTTGCCCGTAGGTCTCGCAGGGCTGCTCCACCACTCGGAGAATCTCCCGGGTGGTGTTCAGCGCGGTGATTGCCTCGGCGGGAGTCCAGGAGCGATTGACGTCAAAAGTGAGTTCCTCGCCTGGGACCATGGCTGCGTCGAGGGTCCGTATGCGTTCAACGTCAGCTTCTACATCGGCGCCGATCTTGGCCGAGTGAAATGTGTAGCCCTCGGCCCTAGCCAAGTCGATCTCGGCCAGGAGTTCGTCGGGGGTGCCTGATGGTATGGACGAGTGGAGCCGCACTGAGCCATCTGTCCTCCCGCCCAGCAGGTCACAGAGCGGGAGGCCAGCCGCCTGGGCGGCAAGATCCCAGCAGGCCATGTCGATGGCGGACTTCACGTAGCCGTGACCGGGTAGCGCCAGGTCCATGGCTCTGTAGACGACGTCGGTACGACGGGGGTCTAGTCCTAGAACGGTGGGAGCCAGTTCAGCCACGCCGGCTCGGATTCCACCGGCGAAGGCCGGCAGGTAGGTGGACCCCCATGGACATCCTTCGCCCCAGCCGACGAGCCCCTCGTCGGTGTCAAGCCGCAAGATGGTGGAGTCAAGGCGCTCGAAGTGGAGTCGCCCGCCCGATAGCGAGTAAGGCCGCTTCAGGGGAAGGTCCAGCCCCCACATCGTGATCCGGGTGATCCTCAAATCACACCCCCTGGTCGTCTCACCCCGGCCTGAACTATCCCCAACTCTGGAGCCGGCCGATTCCGGGCCGATCCGCCCCTAGCTCCGGAGCCGTTCGTTTCCGGGATCGTAGGCGGCCTCGGCGAGCACCCGGGCCGGGTACCGGTCGCCAAGAATCATGACCTCCAGGTCGGTGCCGGGCACAGCGTCGTCGGGTGACACGAAGGCGAAGGCGTACACCCTGCCGGTGGTGTAGCCGTGACCGCCTGACGAGGTGAGGCCCACGGCCCGGTCGCCACGAAACACCCCTTCACCGCCGATGCACTCGGCGATGTCGCACTCGACCTCCAGGTATGCCGACGCCCAGCGGCGGGACTGCTCGTCGCGGGCTAGCAGGGCGTCCCGGCCGACGAAGTCTCCCTTGTCACGCTTGATAAAGAACCCGAGGCCGGCCTCGACAGGGTCGACGTCGTGGGTCATGTCCCGCGAGGTGCGGTAGCCCTTCTCCATGCGCAGGCAGTTGACAGCGTGGTGGCCAGCGTTGGCGACCCCGATGTCGGTACCAGCGGCCCACAGACCGTCATACAGGGTGCCCATGTCGGCCAGCGGGGCATGAAGCTCCCAGCCCAACTCGCCGACAAAGCCCACCCGCAGGGCCCGCACCTCCACCCCGCACACGATGATCTGCTGAGCGGTCAGCCACGGGAAGACCCTGTTGGACACGTCGGCAGCGGTGCATCGAGTCAGCAGGTCGCGGGCCGACGGCCCGACCACCGACAGCACACCGAAGGCCTCGGACACTGTGGTCAGGATGGCGTCGAGCCCGGTCGGCCAGTGGGTGGTCATGTACTCGCGGTCCTTGAGCTCCCCCACCGCAGCCGACACGAGGTAGAAGTGGTCGTCGGCCAAGCGGGTCACCGTCATCTCGCTCTCGACCCGTCCGGTTGGGGTGAGGAAGTAGTTGAGGCCGATGCGGCCTACCTTCGGGAGCCGGTTGGCGCACAGCCCGTCCAGTACCTCGAAGGCGTCCGGACCCATCAGGTCGAACTTGGCGAACGCTGTCATGTCGAGCAGCGCGACCCCCTCCCGCACGGCCCGAACCTCCTCCCGCACCGGCTCAAACCAGCGCACGTGCCGGAACCCGACATCGTCCTCGACGGGTAGTCCGGCGGCCCCCGGATACCACTTAGGGCGCTCCCAGCCGTACACCTGGGTGAACACGGCGCCCAGCTCAGCCTGGCGTTCGTAGGCCGGCGTGGCCTTCAAGGGGCGGAGATGAGGGTGCTCGAGGCCCGGCACCGGCGTCTGGTGCCGGTACATGTAGTCCTCGACGCCCTTCTCCCGCCCGTAGTCGCCGTCGGGCACGAACCCGAACCGGCGCGGGTCGTAGCTCCGCACGCTGAGAACCGTCTCGCCATGCACCATCCAGCGGGCTAGCTCCCGGCCCAGCCCGGGGCCGTCTGCCAGGCCGACCTGGGCGCCGCAAGCCATCCAGAAGTTGGGGATGCCCGACATGCCGAGCATGGCCTCGCCGTCCGGGGTGTGGGTGATGGCCCCTCGGATGGTCTGCTTGATGCCTCGGGGCTCGAGGCACGGCATGCACTCGAAGGCCCGCATGAGCCGGTCGCCGATGATGTCGTAGTCGATCGGGAACAGCGGGTTCTCGAGTTCCCACCCCGGCTGGTCATTCCAGGCCGCCTCGGCTCCGACCTGCTCGTAGATGCCGATGAGGCCCGACTCCTGTTCCTGGCGGATGTATCCCGAGAGGTAGTCGTCGCGCATGACCGGCAACTCACGGTCAAGGGCGGTGATCTCAGGCACCGGCTCGGTGATGACATAGGCGTGAAGGGCGTTGGCCATCGGCACCCGCAGGCCGACCATGCGGGCCACCCGGTCGGCGTAGCAGCCGGCGGCGTTGACCACGTGCTCGCAGGTGACGGTGCCCTGTTCGGTTACGACGTCCCAGTCTCCGTCCGGGCGTCGGTTGATCTCAAGCACCCGGTTGCGGCGAGAGGTGGAGGCACCCCGGTTGCGGGCCCCGGTGAGCATGGCGTTGGTGGCGCCTGACGGGTCGACATGGCCGTCCCGAGGCGTCCAGATGGCGCCCACGACGTTCGACACGTCGTAGAGGGGGTGGTGCTCGGCGACCACTTCGGGGCCCACCCAGTCCATCTCAAGCCCGGCGTAGGCGCCGACCCCCAGTTGGCCCTTCAACCAGTCGACCTCGATGGGCTCGTAGGCCACCCGGAAGGAGCCTGATTCGTGCCACGAGGTAGCCACCCCGGTCTCGGCCTCGAGCGCTGCGTAGAGCTCAGTGGCGTACTTGCGCATGAAGGCCAGCGTGTAACTGGACACTGAGTGGGTGACCTGGCCGGCGGCGTGCCACGTGGAGCCGGAAGTGAACTCGGCCTTCTCGATGAGTAGGGCATCGGTCCACCCCTCCTTGACGAGGTGGTAAAGGACACTGGCACCGACGATGCCACCACCGACGACGACGACCCGGGTGTGTTCGGGCATGGACATGAGGGGACTCCCACGAAACGACTAACGAGATAGCGGACATTTGTCCGATTTTATTTCAATAATGGTACACTTGTACGATCATGAACGCGACGTCCATGGCCCCCGCACCGCTGTCGTCAAACGAGTTGCTGGACCGGCTGGCCGACGCCTACAACGACCTCACCCCCCAGGTCCGCCAGGCGGCCCGCCACATACTCGACCGCCCCGAACAGGTCGCCGTGCTCTCGATGCGCCAGCTGGCCGAAGCGGCCGGCGTCAAGCCCAACACCCTGGTCCGCCTGGCCCGGGCCGTCGGCTTTGACGGCTACCACCCCAAGCGCGATCCGTTCCGTCACGAGGTCACCGCCCCCGGAACCTCGTTCCCCGACAAGGCCCGCTGGCTCCAGACCCTGGCCGGCGCCGAGCACCACGGCGACCTGCTGGCCGATCTGGCCTCATCCAACCTGGGTATCGTCGCGCAGGTGTTCGAAGACCTCGACACCGTCTAACTCCAGACGGTGGCCGACACCATCCTCGCCGCCCCCCGTACCGGGGTCTTCGGCGTCGGCGCCCTGCTGCCCCTAGCCCGCCACTTCTGCTACGTCGGCTCCATGGCCGTCCCCGGGCTGTGGGCCCTCCCCACCAAC
>JAKURX010000146.1 GCA_022451505.1 Acidimicrobiales bacterium
GGTCTCATCCCTTCGAGATTCAAGCTCTGCGAGTTCGCCAAGTAGTTGATTCCGCCCCGACTCGATCGCCTCTCGGATCTCGGTCTCGGAAGCTGCCACCAGACGCTCGGCCTCGGCCTGAGCGTCGGCCACCACTCTGTCCGCCTCCTCTTTAGCCGTAGCAAGAACCACGTTCGCCTCACCATGGGCCTGACGGGCTGCGGTCAACTCGACGTCGAGTTGCTCCTCCGCCGACTGGGCCCGGTCATCCGCGGTCCGGGCACGGCTCCGGAGGTCCAAGATCTCCCGTCGGGCTCGATCGAGCATTCCGTCGACCTCAAATGGGTCGTAGCCACGGAATTTGGTCGGAAATTCGACCTCGTCCAAATCGTGCAAGATGTCGTTCTCTTCCACCTCCAGATCGTACCCGTCGACCCAATCACCTCCCGGTCACCCCTGGGTGCTCTCACCCGCAAAGGAGCCCCATAAGAAGCGAAATGCCAAAGAACGCAACCACCGGGGAAAGGTCGACGGCCATCGTCCCCATCTGAATCGGCGGGAGGATCCGGCGGAGCGGTACCAGTACCGGGTCGGTCACCAGGTAGAGGAATCCGGCCAGCGTTGCCCCCGTTCCGTGCGGTGAGATGGGGAACCAACTCATCACCACCCGGACCAAGAGAACCAACATGTACAGCTGCAGCAAGCTGCACACCAGGGAGGACACGACCAGGCTCCCTCAGACCTGCTCAGTGATGGTCGCCGAGACCTTCGTCTCGTATGCGCAACTTCTCCTCCACCGGAACCTCCACGCCCGTCGGGGTGAGGAGGTAGACCTGGGGGTTCACCCTCTCCAAGTGGCCACCACACCCGCAGCAGAGTCCACTGGCGAAATCGATGACCCGGCGTGCCGTCTCATGCCCCACACCGTTGATGTTCACCGCCACCGCTTGCCCATTGAGGAAACGGTCGGCCACCTCCTTGGCGTCGTCAAAGCTTTTGGGCGTGACGACAGTTGGCATAGCGGTGGATGCAGCGCGCAAAGGTCTGACCGTACCGGACGACTCCTCAGGGCCCGACCGCTTCGGACCTACCAGTCCGGGTCGGGCCCGTAGTTCGTAGACTTTGCCGTCACCACCACCTGCGGTGCGAGCTTCCTCGAACTCCGGTGAGACAAGCGGTCCACGCATGATCGGCTGATCCTCGTCGTCGCCGTAGACCTCGTCTGGTCCCAAACCGAGCCACAAGATTGTCTTCTGCCAGACCGACACGCCGTTTGCCTCCCAGGTGGTGTGGCCGCTTCACGGCCTGCCAGCCGATCGTACCGGGAGCAGGCGCCTCCCGGTAGCCACCAACCGGCTATCGATTCCCGATCACCCCCGCCGGGAGGACGGTCGGTCCCCGAACAGGGCCCGGCCCACCCGCACCAGGGTCGAACCGTGCGCTAGAGCTGATTTGCGATCATCGGTCATGCCCATGGAACGCTCCGCCAAACCAAGTTGATCGGCTAGCAGGGCAATCGTGGCAAAGGACCGCTCGGTTCCGTCTCGGTCGCCTTCTGCTCCGATTCCCATCAGTCCGGTTACTTCCAGTCCGGCCTCTTGACCACGAACTAACAACCTTTCTACCTCGCCTGGTCGACAGCCCCCCTGCTCCGGGCGATTCAGAACGTTGACCTGGATTAGGACCCTGGCCCCTGGTGCCCACCGAGCAATTTCGTCAACGAGTTCAGGCCGATCGACCGACTGCCAGAGGGACACCAGCCTTGCAAGCGGGCGTACCTTGTTGCGCTGCAATCGGCCGATCATGTGCCAGGATATTTCCGAGTCGTCGACTTCTCGATGTTTGGCCACAAGTTCCTGGGCGTAACTTTCGCCTACCTCGGTAAGCCCTGCCGCCCGAACAGCTTGCACCGCTTCGGGTCCGAAAGCCTTGGTCACCGGCAATAATCGGGCTCGACCCCCACTTGCCAATTCCAGTTCGTGCCGGACTGCCCTGATCCGCTCATCGACGGCCCTGCTCCACGCCTTGAGGTCGGGGGCGGTATTCACAGTTCCTTATCGCTTACGCCGGTTCCAACCAAGCCGCCATGGCATGGCGCTCCCTGGTTCCGGTGGAGCGATATGACCAGTAGTCGTCGTCACAAGAGGTGCACGTACCGTCAACCTCAGATTCAACGACCCCCACCCCCCTGAGAGTTGCGATCACGGCTGCCGGTAGATCCAGCGCCGGGTGACCTGTGCGGGTCTTACCTCCCGCCCCATCGCCTAGGTGAGCGACTACCCGCTCCAGGTCATCAACACCAAACGCATAGCAGCACGCATTAATGCACGGTCCGATCACAGCTCGAAACGGACCGACGGTTACGTCCGACAACAAGTCCATGGCGGACTCGATGACTCCTCCAAGAATCCCCCGCCAACCGGCGTGAACCACAGCGAGGCCGCCGCCGTCGGCCAAGATGGCTACCGGGGCACAGTCCGCGACGGTGACGCTCAGTGTGCAACCCACCCGGTTGGTAACCGCGGCATCCGCCGTCGCGCCATGGCGGTCACCCGGCCACCGTACCTCTACAACACCCGCCCCGTGGACCTGACGAAGCCAGGTCCAGGGCGCGGGAGCCACTCCAGCTTGCCGAATTTCCAATGCTGCCGAATCTGCCTGCGGGGCCAGGTCGCCGTCCCGGGAATCGGTGACGACCACCCGGGCCACGAGCCCCGAAGGCAGGCCACGCCGGACCAGATCCCGGGGCATCGGGAACTAGCGGAGGAAGTCCGGCACGTCGAGCCCGTCGTCCTCGATGTCCTCGCCGAACACATCGGCAATCAACTCTTCCTCCTCAGAGGTGCTGCCCCGAAGCAGGCCTCGAAGCGATGGTCGCGTCCGTCCATCGTCCCACCGGTCAAAGCCCGCGGCGATCACGGTGACCCGAACGTCGTTGCCCATCTCATCGTCGACCACCGTGCCGAAGATGATATTGGCATCTGGGTGAGCCACTCCGTGGATCACCTCTGCAGCCTCGTTTACTTCAAGAATTCCTAGGTCGCTCGGGCCAGTGATGTTGAGCAAAACACCCCGGGCTCCCTCAATCGAGGCCTCCAGGAGCGGACTGGACAGGGCCTTGCGGGCCGCGTTCAGGGCCCGGCTCTCACCCGATGCCTCGCCGACACCCATGATCGCCGAACCAGCACCATCCATGATCATCTTTACGTCGGCGAAGTCGGTATTGATTAGACCCGGAGTGGTGATAAGGGTGGTGATCCCCTGCACCCCCTGAAGTAGCACGTCGTCAGCCAACGAAAATGCCTCAATCAGCGAGGTGCGCTCGTCGGAGATGGTCAGCAAACGGTCATTAGGAATCACGATCTGGGTGTCCACCTCATCCTTGAGTTGGACGATGCCCTCCTCGGCCTGAACCTCACGGCGGCGGCCTTCGAAACCAAACGGTCGCGTAACAACACCGATGGTCAAGGCGCCTATGGCCCGGGCGACCTGGGCGACGACCGGCGCCGCGCCGGTTCCCGTACCGCCGCCTTCGCCGGCAGTGATAAAGACCATGTCGGCCCCTTCAAGGCACTCCTCGATTTCGGCACGGCACTGCTCAGCGGCCTCCCTGCCGATGATCGGGTCACTTCCCGCTCCTAGGCCCCGGGTCAGATCCCGACCAATGTCGAGTTTTACATCAGCATCACTCATCAATAACGCCTGTGCGTCCGTGTTCACGGCTATGAACTCAACGCCCTTCAGCCCAGCATCGATCATGCGGTTGACAGCGTTGACTCCTCCACCACCGATGCCAATAACCTTGATCACGGCCAGATAGTTTTGAGGGGTTGGCACGCTTGTTCTCTCCCTACTCAATCTGGGGAGCGGCCTTGCAGGCCCACTCCCTTGCCTCCTGCTTCTTGTCGGTACTGTGCTCGGTCGGCCCCCTATAGCGAACCCTCAAGTAGACCTTGAAGGT
>JAKURX010000147.1 GCA_022451505.1 Acidimicrobiales bacterium
TGTCTATGTTCATCCGCGCCACCCTGGTTCCCTTGGCCACACCCGAGGACATGCGTGGCCGGGTGCTAGCAGTCGAAAGCGTGTTCATCAGCGCATCCAACGAGTTGGGCGCCGCCGAGTCGGGCCTGACAGCCGCGTTTATGGGCCTGGTTGGGGCCGTGGTGTTCGGCGGCGTGGCCACCCTGGCCGTCGTCGCCCTGTGGTGGCGCTGGTTCCCAGAACTTCGCGACATGGACACGTTCGATGATGTGATGCCAGCCGCGCCCGACTGACCGGTCGGGGTGCGCCTGATCATCGGGTTCAAGGTCATGCTCCGACCCCGGAAGGCCGTGTAGAAGGTTCAGGAGCAGATGGCCGCCACGATCAAGGCCCTGTCGGCCGAGGGCTGACCGGAGGCCGTCAGCCCGACACCCGGTCCAGGGCCCCCCGGACCACGGCGACCACGTCCCGGCAGTGGTCCTCGGTCATCGACAGCGGGATCCGCAGGTCGCACAGCCCGGCCAGGACGGCCGACGTGGTGTGCAGCACCTGCTCGTCGGCGTACCGCCAGTGGTCGTAACGGCTGGTGAAGCCGACCGGCTCGTCCCGTCCAAACCACTTGATGTGCACGCCGTGCTCGGTGGCCAAGTCCACCCAGGAGGCCATCGCCCCGGCGTCCATACCGTCCACCGTGAACTGGATGGAGGACGCCACCGGCTCCTCGCCGTCCGGACGGATCGGGATCCGGATCCGGGGGTCGGCATCCAGCAGGTCGGCTAGCAGGTCGTAGCGCGCGTTCCAGACGACGGCCCGCTCGGCCAGGAGGCCCAACTGGGGGCGCACGACGGCGGCGGCCAGGGCCGACATCCGCATCGACAGGTTGGGGGTGGTCAGGCGGTGGCGCTCCATCACGACCTCGTCGGGCGATGCACCGTGCTGGGCGTAGAGCATGTAGGACCCGCTGAGCAGCACGGCCCGAGCGGCCACGTCCTCGTCGTCGGTGACCAGGAGGCCTCCCTCGCCGGAGTTGGCGTGCTTGAAGGTCTGGGTCGAGAAGCAGCCCACGGTGCCGAACGTGCCCGTGGGACGACCCCGCCATCCGGCCCCCATGGTGTGGGCACAGTCCTCGACCACGACCAAGCCGAGCGCCCCAGTCGCCTCGCCCACCCGGTCCATGTCAGCCACGTGGCCCCGCATGTGGGACAGCAGCAGGATTCGGGCCCCCGAGCGCTCGGCGGCCGACCCCAGGTCGTCGAGGTCGATCCGGTAGTCGGGGGTGGTCCCTACGAACACCGGCGCCCCTCCGGCGTGGACCACCGCCCCGGGCACAGGGGCCAGGGTGAAGGCGTTCATCAGCACCGGCTCGTCGCGTTCCACGCCGATCGCCATCAGGGCAGCGGCCAGCGAGGCGCCGCAACTGTTGAACGCCACGCAGAAGCGGCGCCCGACCAGGGTGGCGAAGTCGTCCTCCAGGCCGGCCACGTCGGACCCGGCGGCACCCGTCTCGCCGTACCGGAAGAGGCGACCCGAGGCCATCAGCTCACCGGCGCGGCGGATCCCCGCCTCGGGAATGGGCGGCTGTTCGGTGAAGTCCAGGTTCACCCGGGGCAGGTCGGATGCTCCGATCACCGGTCGCCCTCCGGGGACCGCAGGTCGGCGGACCGGGCGTGGCCCTCCATGCCCTCCAGCCGGCTGATCCGGGCTGCCACCGGACCATGGGCGGCGGCGGCCTCGGGCGTCATCTCCTGCCAGGTCAGTTGCTTGATGAACCGGTGGACGTTCAGGCCGCCGCTGTACCGGGCCGCCCGACCGGTCGGGAGGATGTGGTTGGGTCCGCTGGTCTTGTCGCCGAACGTCACCGTGGTCCGGTCGCCCAGGAACAGCGAGCCGTAGTTCCGTAGACGGCCCCGCCACCAGCCCAGGTCGGCGGCCATCACCTGAAGGTGCTCGGGGGCGTACTCGTCGCACACCGTGGCGGCCTCCTCCCGGTCGTCGACCACCACCACCTCGCCATGGTCGCGCCAGGCGGCCACCGCCGAAGCCCTGGACGGGTCCGGAAGGTCACCGGCCCGCTCGTCGACGAGGCGGACCACATCCTCGCCCAGCGCCCGCGACGTGGTTACCAGCCACACCGGGGAGTCCGGGCCGTGCTCGGCCTGCCCGACCAAGTCGGCGCCGCCGACGCCGTCCCGTCGGCGACCACCATCGACTCGGTGGGGCCAGCCACCACGTCGATGCCTACCCGGCCGAACAGCTGCCGCTTGGCCTCGGCGACCAGCGAGTTGCCGGGTCCGACGACCACGTCGGCCGGGAGGCCGGTGAACAGGCCGAAGGCCAGGGCGCCGATGCCCTGGACGCCGCCTAGGCCCAGCACCCGGTCGGCGCCAGCCAGGTGGGCGGCGTGCAGGATCGCAGGATGCACGCCTCCCCGGTCGGGGCGGGCCGGCGAGGCCACCACCACGTCGTCCACCCCGGCCACCGAGGCCGTGGTGACGCCCATCAGCGCCGAGGCCACGTGGGCGTACCGGCCGGCCGGTACGTAGCAGCCGGCGACGGCCACCGGCACCAGTCGTTGGCCGGCCACCAACCCGGGCGAGAGCTCGACCGAGAACTCGGCCAGCGAGTCCCGCTGGACGACGGCGAAGTCGTAGATGTGCCGGTGGGCGAAGGCCAGGTCGTCGACCACGGTGGTCGGGAGGTGGCGACCGGCGGTCGCCAGGTCGGCCTCGGACACCTCGATCGGGCCGGTCCAGCCGTCGAACTCACCGGCCAGCCGGATCGCCTCGTCCTCTCCCCCGGCCTCCAGACCGGCCAGCAGTTCGGCCACCCGTCGACCCACGTCGGGGTCGGTCTCGTCGGACGGGCGCGGCGCCTGCTTCAGGTGCGTCCGGGTCATACCGGGATGCTCCCACGGAACCCGGCTCGACGGCACGGGTGACGGCCGGATCTGCGACCATGTGGCCCGTGCCCGACCCCTCCGGTTTTGACCTCGCACGTCGGCTGGCCATCGTCGCCCTGGACCATGTAGTGGACCCACCGCGGGGCGACGATCCGGTGGTGCGGTTCGCCACCCCGGACCAGTTGGTGGCCGCCTTCGAACCGTCGGTCGGGCTGGCCCTCGGAGGCGACGCTCCGGCCCATGACGCCGGGGCCGTGCTGGAAGCCGCCGAGGTAGTGCTCCGCCACTCAGTCCACACCAGCCATCCCCGCTTCCTGAACCAGAATTTCGCCGGCGCCGACCCGGTGGCCGTGGTCGGCGACTGGCTGGCCGCCGCGCTCAACACGGCCAACTCCACCTTCGAGATCGCGCCGGTCTTCCACCTGCTGGAGAGCGCCCTGCTGGCCAAGTTGGCCAACCTCGTCGGCTACCCGGGCGCCGAACCGGACGGGCCGCCGGCGGAACTGCCGCCGGGCCTGTTCTGCCCCGGGGGTTCGGTGGCCCTGCTGTACGCCCTCCAGCTAGCCCGCCACCGCCTCCAACCTGACCTGGTCCGGGCCGGGGCCGGCCCGGAAAGGCTGTCAGTGTTTGTATCGGCGGCCGGTCACTACGGGGCGGGCAAGGCGGCCGCCCTGCTGGGTCTCGGAACGGACGCTGTCGTCGAAGTGGACACCGATCCCAACGGCGCCCTGCGACCCGACGCCCTGCACGCCGCGGTGTCCGCCGCCGTGGCGGCCGGCCACACACCGCTGGCCGTCGTTGCCACCTCAGGGACCACCGTGACCTGTGCCTTCGACCCGTTGGACGCGGTGGCTGACGTCTGCCACGAACACGGCCTCTGGCTCCACGTCGACGGCTGCTACGGGGCGTCTGCCCTGTTCTCCCCCGACCACCGGCACCGCCTCGCCGGGTCCGAACGGTCGGACTCGTTCGTCTGGAACCTCCACAAGATGATGGGTATGACCCA
>JAKURX010000148.1 GCA_022451505.1 Acidimicrobiales bacterium
AACACCCCGATGCAGTGCCCCACCAACGGCGGGATGGAAACTCGTAGCGCCTGAGGTAGCACGATGAACACCGTCTTTTGAGCGGTGGTCATGCCGACCGCCTCGGCTGCCTCGTGCTGCCCCCGGGTCACCGACTGCAGGCCACCTCGTACGTTCTCGGCCAGGTAGGCCGAAGAGAACAAGACGTAGCCGATGATGACAGCGGCGACTTCGCCTAGGTGCATCCCTCTGGGAAGGAAGAGCGGCACCATGATCGAGAAGAAGATCAGGATCGTGATCAGTGGCACGCCTCGCACAACCTCGATGAACCCGGTCGCCAACTGCCGGAAGATGGGCATGCTCGACGTACGGGCCAGGGCCAGGGCAATTCCGAGGGGGAACGAGATTACGAGGGTTATGACCGCGACGAACAGGGTGATCGAGAAGCCACCGATGAAGAAACCCCCCGGGACCGTGACGGTCGACGGGGTGTTGACAGATGTGATTAGCCACGACATCACGCCCAGTACGCCTAACCAGCCGAAGATGTAGCGCCTCCGGGCCCGGGGCCCGCCAGCAAATGTTGGTGCCGCCAGGGCGAAGGTGGCCAGCATGACCATGTCGAGTCGCACGACCTGTCGCATCGGTGTCAGGAACGTGCAGAAGCCGGCCACCAGGATCAGCACGGCGACGATTCGACCGGTTTCGCCGGTCGACGGGCGGGTGAGCCACGAGAGCAGGGCCGCTCCGCCGACTGCGTAGGCGACGAAGATCGGCAGGTCGGTGCTGAGCACGTGGCCCATGTCGAAATCTGGGTCCCGCAGCACCAGGTAGGTGAGGAAGAGCGGCGTTAGGAGCCACAGCACCAGGAGGGTGGCCCGGGTTGGATTGGTCGGGAGGCGATCCCGCATCAGGCGTCCCGCGAAGTACGCCGCTACGACGATGAGCAGCATGATCGTCCACGGCAACTTGGTGGTCAGCGCTACCGTGCCCGGTTCGGCCAACACCCTTGGTACGCGCTTCGCGATGTAGGTGTGGTGGCCGTAGGGGACGACCCACAACGAGGTCACCAGCCCGGCCAGGGTGACCACCACCACTGTCAGCGAACTGACCGTTTGTTCGTTGTCGCCTCTACCGGCGAAGCGACGGATGGTCTCGCCGACGGCAGCCACGGCCAGAGCGGCGGCCAGCCACTGGACGGTGGCCGAGGCGCTGAACGGAGCGAGGAGGGCGAGGAGGGCGAGGAGGGCGCCGGTGGCCAGGAGCTTGCGTCCGAGCACCGCTATCGGCATCGTCGAGCCGGCTTGCCATACAGCCATCGACAGGCCTGTGAGGATGAGGATGACGGCGACGCAGAACCAGACTCGGATGTACTGCTCGTCGGGGTAGGCCCGGGTCATGAACAGCTGCATGTTGGTGGCCGTACTGTCCCACTGGCGGATTGGATTGAAGATGAACGACAGGAAGCCGCGGAAGACAGCCAACAGGATGATCGTGGTGACGACGGTCAGCACGGAGTTGAAGGGGCTCGAGAAAAGGTTCTCCTTCACCCATTCACGCGGCGGCAATTTCGGGATCTCAGGTGGAGGGGTGTACGGGACGATGATGTTGCCGGTATGGCTCGAGAGCTCACTCATCTACCGCTCCACCAGTTGCATTCGGACGTTGAACCAGTTGACGACCACCGAGATGGTCAGTGAGCAGCTCAGGTAGAAGAGCATCCAGATGGCCACCACGGGCAGCGTCCGGCCGGTCTGGTTGAACACCGTGGTACCGACCTGGACCATTTCGCTCATGCCGACGGCAACGGCCAGCGAGGTGTTCTTGGTCAGGTTCAGGTACTGGTTGCCGGTCGGGGGCAGGATGACCCGAAGGGCTTGGGGGAGCACCACGTGGCGGAGGATCTGTCCGCGGCGGAGGCCGATGGCCTTGGCCGCCTCGGTCTGACCTTTGGGTACGGCCAGGATGCCGCCTCGGACGTTCTCGCCGATGAAGGCAGACGTGTAGAACACGACAGCGAAGAACACCGAGGCGAAACCGATCGACATGGTCAGGCCATTTTTCCCGTAGTTCGGGAACTTGCCCTTCTGGACGATGTCGGGGCGCATGGCGTCGAATGGGCGGGCGGCACCGTCGACGTTGAACTTGTCAGCCAGAACTTCGAACAGGTCGCGGCCGCTGTTGAGGGTCCACGACGAAAGGCCGGTCCAGCGGACCACGACGAACACGATCACCAGTGAGGCCACGGCGGTAAAGGCAATCCGGAACCAGTCGTCGTCGGTGAGCGAGAGGTGCCCGCGGGCACTGCGGTGATCGGAAACGAAACGGCGGATCCAAACGGTGGCACTGCCGACGGCGATGGCGGAGAACAGCAGCTGTGGGACAGCGATGGGAAGCGAGTCGAGCAGGTCGGCAACGGCGCTGAAGACGGAGCCCAGCCAGGAGAACGCAGGGTGAACGAACAGGCCGATTAGCCCGAACAGGCCGATCGTTCCGAGCGCCCACAGAATGGGCGAGGTGTTGGCGCCAGTCTCGTCCTGGATCCGTTGACGGTGACGGCGGACGAAGTGAGCGGCCACCACACCGACGAGCACCACGATCGCCCACTGGTAGAAACCGTCGGCTATGTGGACGCGGGGCATAGAGATGCCCTTGTTGGAGACATGCAGCCAGCCGTTGATGGGCCCTGCATCGAGGCCGAGCCTGGGCAAAGCGGCTGTCATAGCCGAGTAGTAGAAGATCATCTGCACCAGCAGCGGAATGTTCCGCAACGTCTCGACCCACGAGCTGGCGATGCGGCGCACCAGCCAGTTGTCAGACAGGCGGGCCAGGCCGACGATCACGCCTAAAACCGTGGCGAAGAAGATGCCGGAAATAGACAGACGCAGGGTGTTGACCATGGCGGCCCAGAGGGCCCGTCCACCGGTGTCGGGGTGGGTGTCGATTCCCTCACCGATCTGAATGTCGACGGGGCGTTCAAGGAAGTCGAAGTCGGTGTTGATGTTCCGTGCCCGAAGGTTGCCCCCGGCCTGACTGGCCAGGAACCACAGAGCGCTGACCACCACGAACAGCAGGAAGACCTGTGTCACCCACTTGAGGACAATGACGTCTCGCCACAGCGGCACTCGCTGGGATACCCGCTCTTGGGTGGTGGTATCCGTCATCGTTGACTTTGGCTCAGATCGTGGGCTGGCGGATTAGGAAGACATCTCTGGAAAGAGTCTCAGACAGTGGACAGTATCCGCGGGCCGGAGCGGCCCATGACGCGAACGATCCCGGGGCCCGGGAGCTGGCGCCCCCGAACCCCGGGATCATCGATTACGTCAGTTCGCCTACTTAGCGGGCCGGCGGGGAGTAGATCAGGCCCCCGTCCAGCCATCCGGCGTTGGCGCTGCCCTCGCGGTACAGGCCGACCGGGTTCAGGTTGCGGTCGTAGACCTCGCCGTAGCTTCCGACCTGCTTGATCACCTGGTGGAAGGCGTCGGCGGCCAGACCCATACCGGTCTGGAGTTCACCATCGCCGCCGCACAGGCGTGAAACCTCGGCCTCGGCCGTGGCGCACGTGGCATCCACGTTGGCGGAGGTGACGCCGTACTCGTCCATGATGATCATGGCGTACACGGTCCAGTTGACGGCATCGGCCCAGGCCGAGTCGTTCTGGCCGTACGTCGGGCCGAGCGGCTCCTTGGAGATCGGAGTAGCCGGGAAGATCACCCACTCCTGATCGGCGGGCATCTGCTTGGCCTTGCGGCCCACGAGCGCTGAACCATCGGTGGTGGTGATGTCACAGCCACCGGCGATGAACGTCTCGTACACCTCGTCGCTCGTCTCGAAGCCGAGCAACGTGATCTCCGCACCGGCCAGTAGGGCGGCCTCGGCGATGTTCTTCT
>JAKURX010000149.1 GCA_022451505.1 Acidimicrobiales bacterium
CAGTCATGGCAGCCCCGGCTATCGACAGGCCGCCACATTCCTGACCGGCCACCTAGCAAGCCACGGTGTCATCACGATCGCTGTGGAGCACCTCGGTCGAAGCCTCTCTACGCTCTTGACCCCACTTGCGGGAGTCGACACACCCGAAGATGACGTAGCGGATCTTCTAAACGCTCTCGATCTAGTTGGTAGTGACCCGGGACTCGGTTCGGTCGTGGACACCTCACGCATGGTGGTCATTGGCCATTCGGCCGGGGCGAGAACTGCGGCTCTGGCTACCGCAGATCATCGGGTAGTCGGTGTTGCTCTTCTTGCAGGCGTCCCACAGGAACTTGCAACTAACCGACCCGCTTTGATGGTGGCCTTCGAAAACGATGCGCTGATCGACCCGGCCGGCATCTGGAGCCTCCATCAGTCCCTTGACAACTCGGTCTTTGTGAACATCGCCGGAACTGGCCACGCAGCGCCGATTGACGCCTGTCCTTTGATTCAGGACCGAGGAGGACTCACCGAATTACGCGAAGCGCTTGGAGAGGCGATAGTCCGCGCCGGTGAGGACGGCTGCCTACCTAAGGACACCGACGCCCGAGCTGTCCAAGATCTATTGCGTATCTACATCACAGGCTTTGTCTACGAAGCCCTCGGCCTTTCAACAGGACCGGTCAACCTGACAGCTGAAGCCGCCGACCTTGTAGCGGGTGTCGAGCTTCGAGGGTTCAATGAGCCGCCCACAACCACAGCAGTGCCTACGGCAACGGTCGCACCAGCTACGACTCAGGCCCCCACCACGACTACTCCTAAGGCAACAACCACGGTCACCGGCTCGGAATATTTTGGCCCCTACACCTTGGTCGACGAAGAGTTCGGCACGATGGTGACAGTTACCGTCGACGGGTCGATTCGGACCATCAACAGCAATGCGCTGCCCGATCACGAGACAGGTGACTTCCCCAACAACGGGAACCCCAACACCATTTCCGAACAGGATGTCAGCTACGGATTCACCACCGAACCGACCTACACCGGCGCCGCTACCGGCGTCAGGACCACAGGTGTTGCGGTCAACGGGGTGAAATTCGAGCCGGCTACTGCAGAGACTGTCACGTGTGCAACCGGGGAGACCTTCCGGATTGAGGCGCTCCAGGACATCTACAACCTCGGGTTTGACTTCAACAATGCTCACGTCCAACCAACAGGCGAGTACCACTATCACGGCATCTCTCAACTCCTGGTCGAGGCCTATGAGCACGACGACGACCTCGTTCATGTGGGTTTCGCTGCTGACGGCTTCCTGATGTACTACTCGAAGTCCGGCGTCTACGAGTCTGGTTACGGGCTAGCAATGGCTGATCGCACCGGTACGGATTGTGTGGGCAGCCTGCCTCCCAGGGCCACCGTCGATATCGACGGAACAAGCCCCGACGGCACCTACACCTCTGACTGGGTGCACAGCGAGGGGGGCGGTGAGCTCGATAGCTGCAACGGCATCACGATCGATGGCGAGTACCTGTACGTCATCACCGATGACTACCCGTACGTGGGCCGCTGCCTGAATGGTGAGATAAGTGCCGGTGCTGGCGAACCGGGTGGAGGACCGAGTGGCGGCCTCGGAGTAGGTGGTCCCGGCGAAGGCCCGGGCGGCCCACTCGACCTCACCGAGGCGGCAGAGGCCCTAGGCGTGACCCTTGCCGAACTCCAGGCCGCTCTGGGGCCTCCACCGCCGAACGTTGCCGGAGCAGCTGCCACCCTGGGGGTGGACGTTGAGGTGCTGCGCGAACTCATTGGTGGTCCGTGACGCTGGAGAGGGACACCAGGTGTAGAACGGGCCTTTGGCCTTTCGAAGCCCGTTGGCTCGTCAGACATCAGTGGTTTCTCGGGTCAGGAGGTGACCGGGTCGATCGGGGTGATGGTGCCGAGGGCTGTCTCAAGGTCAGCTGCCGCGGCTAGCGCTAAGTCGTCGCGCCACCGGTCTGCAATGCACTGCACCCCTTGGGGGAGGCCGTCGGAGACGCCCACCGGGACGGCTACCGACGGGATTCCGAGCAGGTTGGGTGGGGTGATGCACCTGAGTAGTTCGGCCAACGCAACAGTGGCGTCGTCATCAAGGTCAACCCCATGCTCAAAGGGGGGTTCCGTCCAGGTTGGCATGAGAACCACAGGGTGGTCGACAAAGAACAGTGCCCACTCCCGAGCGAGACGGACCGCCTCGGAGTGGACGAGATGTGGGGCCATAAGGGCTGGGGCGTAGCGCCCAGCGAGGTCATCCAGCATGGTGGCTAGTTCTTCGCTCAGGATAGGTCGGGCCGTCTCCATCAGGACCTCCACGTCGGCGGCAAGCAGGTAGGCCCAGACGTCGGAGCAGCGTTCCATTTCGGGAGGCGTGCTTTCGACGACTTCCCAGCCCACATCAGCCAGGGCCGATGCGGCACGCCAGACGCCGTCGATCACCGACGGGTGGCAGTTCGCTCCGGGGACGCTGTGGACTATGGCCACTCGGCGGTGGGTATCGGGCCCGTCCAGCGGGACAGTCACCGATCGAGGGTCCCGGGGATCGCGCCCATGCAGTACCTCCATAGCGGTTCGAAGGTCTGCCACCGATCGGGCCATTGGGCCATCGGTGAGCATGACTTGAGAGGCCAACGGCGGATTCTGGTCGTGCTCGAAGACGCTGTAGGTCGGGAGGCGGCCGTGGGTGGGCTTAATCGAGGCGATGCCGCAGCAGAAAGCGGGGTTGCGGACCGAGCCGCCGATGTCGTTGCCGAGGCCCAGGGGCGACATTCCCGATGCGATTGCCGATCCCTCTCCGCCGGACGATCCGCCAGCCGTTCGGCCGGGGTGCCACGGGTTACGAGTCAGGCCATGCAGCGGGTTGTCGGTGCTGATCCGGAGGCCGAGCTCAGGAAGGTTGGTCCGGCCAATGGGGATGGCGCCCGCTACCCGTAGGCGTTCAACCAACGGAGCGTCGGTTGGGGCTATGAGCTCAGCGAAGGCGGGAAGACCCTGGGTGGTGGGTGTACCGGATACATCCACGTTCTCCTTGACCGTGCATGGCACACCGTGGAGGGGGCCGAGTCCATCACCAGCGGCTACGGCGGCGTCAGCGTCGATCGCCGCGGCTCTTGCCTCGTCGGTTAGGACACGGGTGACGGCGTTTAGCCAGCCGTTCACCTCTTCGATCCGGTCCAGGTGGGCGTCGACCACCTCCAGGCTGGATACCTCACCGGCAGCGATCAACTGGGCCAAATCGTTGGCGGTCCGCTTCCAGAGGTCTTCAGCCACCGTAGGAACCTAACCAATTCGGAATTGGTGGTGTGATTGGCGGTTAGCCTCCACCGACTTTCTGCCGATTGTGAGCTCATTGTGAAACCACCGATCCTCCTTGATGGCGGTATGGGCCAGGAGTTGATCCGGCGAGGGGCTAATCGCAAGTCCGACATGTGGGCAGCCTGGGCTCTGGTCTACGACCCCGAGTTGGTCACTGCAGTCCACACTGATTACGTCGCTGCCGGGGTGGACGTACTCACCACCAACACCTACCACACTTCTGCCGACCGCCTTGAATATGTCGGCTTCGGAGACCGGACCGAGGAGCTCACCCGTCTGGCTGGTCGGCTGGCCCGAGAGGTGGCCGACAACGCCGGCCGTGACGTGATGGTTGCCGCGGCGTTGCCACCCCTTCGCCATAGCTACAACCCGGATCCCGCGGCCACCTACGAAGAACTCCTAGACGAGTACAGCGAGATGGTCGGGTACCTGGCCGAGAGTGTCGACTTGTTCCTGCCAGAGACCATGGGAGCGTTGTTTGAGGCCCAGGCAGCCGTAGATGCCGCCCGCGAAGCTGGTCGAATGGTGTGGGTCTCGTTCACC
>JAKURX010000015.1 GCA_022451505.1 Acidimicrobiales bacterium
CGAAGGTGGCGGCGAACGCCTCGTCGGGCATGGACAGGAAGAACGAATCGGCGGCTACCTGGCTGGCGTGGGCTCGGATGGCATCCCGCTTGCGGTCGATGACCGCCGTGACGTCTACGGCGTGGGTGATCTCGTCGTCCGCCATGCCGAAGGTGTCGACCTCGGTCCGCTGTCGCCGGAGCTCCAGCATCTCCTCGTTGGCCCACGTGGCCTCACCAGACGCGAACTCGTCAACCACCCGGTCGATCGCCGCCCGTATGGCGTCCCGGTTCATAGTCACCCAGCGCACCGGGACACCGCCGGCGGCCGAAGCCCATCGGACGCCCCCCCGATGGACCTGGATGTGGTCGGGATGCCCGTAGCCGCCGGCCGGGTCATAGACCACCAGTAGGTCGGGGTCCTCACCGTCCAGTAGACCTCCAAGGCGTTCGGCGGCAGCGGCCACGTCAGCCTGCCAGAAGCAGTCCGGGTGGTCGTTGGCCGGGTCGTCGGCCATGCCACTGTCCCGGTAGCCCAGGAAGGCCACCCGGTGGACGCCCAGGATTCCGGCCGCCGCGTGCAGCTCGGCCGTCCGCCGGTCGCCCAAGGCCTCGTCATCGTCCAGCACCCCGGGTACCGGTTCACCCTCCTCACCCCGGGTCGCGGCGATCAGAACCACCCGATGGCCCTCGTCGACCAGGCGGGCCATGGTCCCCCCGGTAGCCAGTGCCTCGTCGTCCGGATGGGCGTGGAGGAAGGTGATGGTCGCCATGGTCAGGCCACAACTCCCGACTCGCGGAGGGCGGCCACCTCGTCATCACCCAGACCGGCCTCAGCCAGCAGTTCGTCGGTGTGCTGTCCCTCGTGGGGTGGCGGTCGGCGGATCTCTCCCGGCGTGGCGCTCAGGCGGGGGGCCGGCCCAGGTTGGACGATGCCCCCGATGTCCACGAAGGTGCCCCGAGCCACGTTGTGGGGATGCTCGACAGCCTCGGACACGGCCAACACCGGGGCGTAGCAGACGTCGGTCCCCTCCAGCACGGCGTCCCACTCGTCGCGGGTCCGGGTGGCCACCACGGCCGCCACCTTCTCCTTCAACTCGGGCCAGCGGGACCGGTCGTGCTGGTCGGCGAAGTCCTCGGGATCCAAGCCCAGCTTCTCGACCATCTCGGCGTAGAACTGCGGCTCGATCGAGCCGAGGGTGATGTACTCCCCGTCGGAGCACTCGTACACGTCGTAGAAGTGGGCCCCGGTGTCCAGCATGTTCTCGCCTCGGTTCGGCGTGGAGAATCCGGTGTGGAGCATCCCGTAGAAGAAGGCCATGAGGCTGGCCGCCCCGTCGACCATCGCCGCGTCCACCACCTGGCCCACGCCGGTGCGCTGGGCCGACAGCAGAGCGCAGACGATGCCGTAGGCCAGGTACATACCACCGCCCCCCATGTCGCCGACCAGGTTCAGTGGGGGGACGGGGCCGGTGTCATGGCGCCCCATGTGGGCCAGCACGCCGGCCAGGGCGATGTAGTTGATGTCGTGCCCGGCTGACGTGGCGTACGGGCCGTCCTGGCCCCAGCCGGTCATCCGCCCGTATACAAGGGCCGGGTTCCGGGCCAGGCAGTCGTCGGGTCCAATGCCGAGTCGCTCGGCCACCCCGGGTCGGAACCCCTCGAACACCACGTCGGCCCCCTCCACCAGGCGGAGCACCACCTCGCGGCCCGCGTCGGACTTGAGGTCCACGCCGATGCTTCGACGGCCGCGGCCGTTAACGAAGGCGGGCGGACGGTCGGGATCGCCGCCGCGGACCGAGGCCGCCCGGTCGATCCGGACGACGTCGGCCCCCATGTCGGCCAGCATCATCCCGCAGAATGGGCCGGGTCCGATCCCAGCCAGCTCAATTACGCGGACGCCGTCGAGTGCTCCCACGGTGATGTCTCCTCGGTCGGTTCTTTGGTCGTGGTCAGGTGGTGCCGTCAGCCCGGTGGCAGTGGGTCGAGATGGCGTCGATCAGGTACGGCCAGGCTCCGGGGGCCAGGTCGTGGCCCCAGCCGTCGACCAGCACCAGGTCGGCCCCGGGGATGACAGCGGCCGTCCGCTCGCCACCCGACGGGGTGATCAGGGTGTCGGCCGTGCCGTGGAGCACCAGGGTCGGGATCCTGATGGTGGCCAGGAGGTCCTCCCGGGAGCCCCCATCGTAGGCAGCCCGAGCCTGGCGCCTCCAGGCGTGGTGGGGCTGGACTGACCGTTCGGCGTAGGCGGCGAACACCGAGCCCGCGTGGTCGTCGTCGTGCCAGACGCTGGCCCAGACGCGCCGGTCGGCCAGGTTCTTCTTGACGGCCAGCACCGGGTCCTCGGGAACGGCGGCGCCCATGGCCTCGCTGGCCTGGTCGGTGGCCCGACCGAACCGACGGTCACCGGTGTGGGAGGCCATGGACACCAGGCTGCGACACCTCTGTGGGTGTTCGGCGGCCAGGACCTGGGCCGTCATGCCGCCCAGCGACAGCCCGACCACGTGGACGTCGGCGAACTCCAGGTGGTCCAACAGCCCCACGGCGTCGAGGGCCATGTCGGACAGCGTGTACGACGCACCCTCCTCGAGGATCGTCGACCGCCCGCTGTCCCGCTGGTCGTAGCGGACCACCCGGAAGCCCGTGGCGGCAAGCCCCTCACAGAAGCCCTCCTCCCACAGGAGCAGTTGGCTACCCAACCCGTGCATAAGCAGCACCACCGGATCGCCGGGGTCGCCAAACACCTCGTGGCAGAGGTCAATTCCCGAGGGCAGGGAGGCGATCGGCACCCGGCCATCTTCGGACGCCGGCCCCGGGGGAGCAAACCCGTCGGGGCTAGCGTCCCGGCCGTGACCGACATCCACGACCGGCGTTTCGACGAGTTGGACGCGGCCACGTTCCACGACCTGGTCCGGCTCCGGGTGGACGTGTTCGTGGCCGAGCAGGAGTGCCCCTACCCTGAACTGGACGGTCGGGATGTGGAGGTCGGCACCCGCCACGTGTGGATCGACGGTAGAAACGGTCCGGCCTCCTACCTGCGGGTCGTGGCCGAGCCGGGGGGCTGCCACCGGGTCGGCCGGGTGGTGACCCGTTCCGACGCCCGGGGCAACAGCCTGGCCGGGGTGCTGTTGGACCACGTGCACGCCACCACGCCTGGCCTCTTGGTCCTCGACGCCCAGACCTATCTGGTCTCCTGGTACGCCACCCTGGGCTACGTGCCCACTGGCCCCGAGTTCGTGGAGGACGGCATCCCCCACGTTCCCATGGCCCGGCCGTCGGCCGACGACTAACCGAAGGACCTTCAGCCCCAGCCCAGGTCGTCGAGGGTGTCGTCGTCGATACCGAAGTGGTGAGCAACCTCGTGCACCACGGTGACCACCACCTCGCGCCGGAGTTCGTCGAGGTCAGCACAGGCCTCGCAGAGGGCTAGGCGGTACACGTGGATCCGGTCGGGTAGAACCAGCCCGCCGTAGTCCTCGCGTTCAGTGAGGGGGACACCGTCGTAGAGACCGAGCAGGTCCGGGGGGTCGCCCCGGTCGGCGGTCAGGACCACCACGTTGTCCATCAGACCGGTCAGGTCGGGGGGTAAGGCGTCGAGGGCGTCGGCCACCAACGCCTCAAACTCCCGCCTGCCGACCGGCTCCACGGAACGATGGTAGGCCCACTCGCCGACGGACCCGGCGGTCCCGCCGAAGCCGTCGTGGGCCGTCGCTAGGGTGCGCCCGATGGACGCGGCGGACCGATCCGACGACTGGGCAGCCACCCTCGAGAACGTCGCCGCGTCGGACGCGGCCGACGCCGACGCCCTGCTCGCCGGCCTGAACGACGAGCAGAGGGAGGCTGTCACCTCCGAGGCCCTCCCGCTGGCCATTCACGCTGGTGCCGGATCGGGAAAGACCCGGGTCCTGACCCACCGGATCGCCTGGCGGACGCTGACCGGTCGGAGCGACCCCCGCCGGGTCCTGGCCTTGACCTTCACCCGAAAGGCGGCGTCCGAGATGCGTCGGCGGCTTTGGAGGCTGGGCATGCGGGACCAGGTGGCGGCCGGCACCTTCCACTCGGTGGCTTACGCCCAGCTGCGCAACCTGTGGCGAGAAAATGACCAACGGGAACCAGAGCTGCTGGTCCGCAAGATGGGCCTGGTGGCCCCGCTGCTCCCCCGCGATCACCGGGCCACCGCCGCCCTGGACGTGGTGGCCGAAATCGAGTGGGCCAAGGCCCGGCGCATCCGACCGGAGGCCTATCCGGATGCCGCCGAGGCCGCTGAGCGGAACCTCCCCCTGCCGCCGCCCACTGTGGCCCGGATCTTTCGGGAGTACGAGGAGGTAAAGGCAGAGAAGCGGATGGTCGACTTCGACGACCTGCTCGACCAGTGCCGTCGGGCCCTGGCCACTAACAAGCGGTTTGCCGACGCCCAGCGGTGGCGGTTCCGCCACCTGTACGTGGACGAGTTCCAGGACGTGAACCCACTCCAGTTCCAGCTTCTCGACGCCTGGCTGGACGGTCGACCCGACCTCTGCGTGGTGGGCGACCCCGACCAGGCCATCTACGGGTGGAACGGCGCCGATGCCGACCACCTGCGCCGGTTCCCGGTCCACTTCCCCGGGGCGACGGTGCTGAGCCTGCGCCAGAATTACCGCAGCACACCGCAGATCCTGCGCACCGCGGCGGCCGTCCTGGGCGGAAGCGACCCGATGCTGGCCAACCGTGACCGGGGTCCCGACCCGGTGGTGGAACGCCATCCCGACCACAAGGCTGAGGCCCTCGCCGTGGCCCGACGCATCCGCGAGCTGCGGGGTCCGGACGGTCGCTGGTCCGACCATGCCGTACTAATGCGCACCAACGCCCAGGCCGAGCCGTTGGTGGCCGCTCTCCAGGCGGCTGACATCCCGGTCCGGACCCGGGCCGGGAGCAGCCTGCTGGACCGGGCCGACGTGAAGACGCAGCTGACCGACCTCGGTCGCAGCGACCGCCCCCTAGCCGACCGGATGGCCGACCTACGCGCCGTCGGCGAAGGCGCTGATGATGAAGAAGACGGTGGGGATACCGAGAGGCAGGCGGCCTTCGCTGAACTCCGGCGCCTGGCCGACGAGTTCCAGGCCCTGGACCCGTCGGGCACGGCCCGGGGCTTTGTCGCATGGGCTCGATCGCAGGCCCGGGCGACTTCCGACGAGTCGGCGGACGCCGTGGAGGTTTCTACCTTCCACGCTGCCAAGGGGCTGGAGTGGCCGACTGTCCACCTAACCGGCCTCGAGCTAGGTCTGGTGCCTATTGCCCACGCCCAGACCAGGGAGTCCCGGGCCGAGGAACGGCGCCTTCTCTACGTGGCCCTCACCAGGGCCGAGGACCGCCTCTTCTGCTCGTGGGCCGCCCAGCGCACCTTCGGAACCCGTACCTCGGCCAGGAAGCCGTCGTTCTGGCTAGAGGACGTGGAGGCGGCCATCGCCGGGCTGGACCGTCCGGTCGGCCGGGCCGAGGGGGTGCGCCAGGTGGCCGAGATCCGCCGGCGGACCGGGCGGGCCAACCTCCCCGACCACCCCGTAGTGGACGCTTTGCGTCAGTACCGGTCTACCGCCGCCCACGCGGCCCCCCTTACCGCTTACGTGGTGTTCACTGACGCCACACTGGCCGACCTCGTGTCCGTCTGGCCTACCACGACCGCCGAGTTGCTCGGCGTCTCCGGGATCGGGCCGACCAAGGCCGACCGGCATGGGGAGGCTCTCCTGGCCGTGCTAGCCGCGCACGACCGGCCGGACCGGACCGGGTCCGACGAGCCGGCCCCACCGACCGTGGTCGCGGCTCCCTCGTTCGACCCGGACACCGCCGACCGACCGGAGGGGCCCGTCCGCGACGCCCTAGGCACCTGGCGGCTGGAGGCCTCCCGGAAGGCTGGAGTTCCCGCCTACCGGGTCCTCACCAACCGGGCCCTGGACGCCCTCGTGGAGCTCCGGCCGGTAGACGCCGACGGGCTGCTGGCCGTCCCGGGAATCGGCCCCCGAACGGTGGAGGCCTACGGCGATGCGATCCTGGCCGTACTGGCCGCTACCGGTTAACCGGCCGCCGGCACTCGGCGCTCGGTGATCAAGCCAGGGTGAATTCGGCCACTACCGGTGCATGGTCGCTGGGCTTCTCACCCTTGCGCTCGTTGCGGTCCACCACTATGAAGTCCAGCGCCGCGGCGGCCGGCGCTGAGGCGTAAACCAGGTCGATCCTCATCCCCATGCGCTTGTAGAACGCCCCACCCCGGTAGTCCCACCAGGAGTGCAGGCCGGCACCGTCGAACCGCTCGCGGAACACGTCGGTGAACCCGAGGGCCACCAGCCGAGCTAGGGCATCCCGCTCGGGCGCCGTCACGTGGGTCATCCCCTCCAGAGCCGCCGGATCCCAGACGTCCCGGTCGTCGGGGGCCACGTTGAAGTCGCCCACCACCACTACGGGCTGGTCGGCTGGGTCGGTGTTGGCAACCAGGTCATCGTGCAGGCGCCCCAGCCAGTCCAGCTTGTAGCGGTAGTGGTCGTGGTCGACCTCTCGCCCGTTGGGTACGTAGCAGCTCGCCACCCGCACGCCGCCGCACGTCGCCCAGAGGATCCGGGCATCCGGATCGGGATCTGCTCGGCCATCGGCGAACCCCGGACGCACGTCGGCTAGCCCAACCCGGGAGATCACGGCCACGCCGTTCCACTGTCCCTCGCCGTGGTGGGCCGACTCGTAGCCCAGCGCCTCGAACCGCTCGTGGGGGAACGCAGGGTCAGCCATCTTGGTCTCCTGGAGACAGAGGACGTCGGGTCCTACGGCCCGGATCCAGGCCTCGACACGGTCGATGCGGGCCTTCAGCGAGTTGACGTTCCAGGTGACGATGCGCATCGGAGCGACGGTAGCGGTCAGCCGAGCGGAAAGCCGACGACCGCCTCAAGCTCGGCGATGGCCTCCTCCGGGTCCACGACCTTGATCGTGGTCATCCCCATGGCCCGGGCTGGCTTGAGGTTGACACCGAGATCGTCAAGGAAGACGCATGCGGCGGGTTCCACTCCCAGGCGTTCGCAGGCGATCTCGTAGATCCGCGGCTCGGGCTTGCGGCAGCCCTCGACGCTCGACTGGATCAGCTCGTCGAATAGGCCGACCACCTCCAGGACGTCGTCGGAGAACGGTTGGGAACCGATCGGGGTGATGTTGTTGGTCAGCATTCCGATCCTGAGCCGGTCGGCGCACCGCCGGAGGGCCTCGACCATGGTCGGACGCAACGTCCCGTGGAGCCCTTCCATGATCCGGGCGGCGTCCACGATGTGGCCCTGGGCGGCGGCCTCGGCCTCGAACAGTCGGCCGAACTCGCCGGCGTCGACCTGGCGGCGCTCGAATCGGGCCCAGGCGTTGTCGTCCGGGTTGGTCGAGTTGATGCGTCGCACGGTCCCCGGTGGGAGGCCCACTTCGGTCTCGTAGGCGGCGAAGGCGTCGAACGGGCTGGTGAGGATGACGCCGCCGAAGTCGAATAGCACGGCCTCGATGCCGGTCGACGGGGGTGGGGGCACCCAGGAGAGCGTAGGGACCGACCGGCCACGGGGCCATGCCGGGACCGCCGGTAGCCTCGGCGCCCATGGGAGCCCAGTTCATCTTCACCATGCACCGGGTAGGTCGGTTCCATCCGCCGGATCGGGACGTGCTCTCCAACATCACGCTGGCCTTCTACCCCGGGGCCAAGATCGGCGTTCTGGGAGCCAACGGGGCCGGCAAGTCGTCGTTGCTGCGGATCATGGCCGGGGTAGACGACGGGTTTACCGGAGAGGCCCGGCTGACCGAGGGGTTCACCGTGGGACTCCTGGAGCAGGAGCCGACGCTGGACGCCGACAAGGACGTGCAGGGCAACGTCATGTCCGGGGTGGGTGAGGTGGCGGGCCTACTGGCCCGCTACGAGGAGGTTCTAGCCGGGTGGGGTGACCCCGATGCCGACTACGACAAGTTGGGCGCCGACCAGGCCGAATTGGAGAAGAAGATCGAGGCGGCCGGCGCCTGGGACCTCCAGCGAACGATCGAGATCGCCATGGACGCCCTCCGCCTACCACCTGGTGAGGCCGACGTAGCCACCTTGTCCGGCGGCGAGCACCGACGGGTGGCGCTGTGCCGGCTGCTGCTGTCCCGCCCCGACCTGCTGCTGCTGGACGAGCCCACCAACCACTTGGACGCCGAATCGGTGGCATGGCTGGAACGCACCTTGCGCGACTACCACGGCACCGTGGTGGCCATCACCCACGACCGCTACTTCCTGGACAACGTGGCCGGGTGGATCCTGGAGTTGGATCGGGGGAAGGGCATCCCCTACGAGGGCAACTACTCGGGCTGGCTGGAACAGAAATCGGCCCGCCTGGCCGCCGAGAACCGGGAGGACTCGGCCCGTCGCCGCACCCTGGAACGCGAGTTGGAGTGGGTGCGGATGGCCCCCCGGGCGCGCCAGGCTAAGGGTAAGGCCCGCCTTTCGGCCTACGAGCGTCTCGTAGCCGAGGCGGCCGAGACCGAGCGTCGGGCCCGGGAACTCCAGATCGACATCCCGGCCAACCAGCGGTTGGGAGACCAGGTGCTCGAGGTCGAGAACCTGTCCAAGGGGTTTGGCGACCGCCTGCTCATCGACGATCTCTCGTTCTCCCTGCCCCCGGCCGGAATCGTCGGCGTAATCGGCGGCAACGGCGCCGGGAAGACCACGCTGTTCCGGATGCTCACCGCTGCAGCCGACGGCACAGCCCTGGGGGACACGGCGCCTGACACCGGCGAGATCCGGATCGGTCCGACGGTCGAGATGGGCTACGTCGACCAGTCCCGCGAGAGCCTGGATCCGGACCGGACCGTCTACCAGGAGATCACCGACGACCGGGAGTTCATCGAGGTGGGCCGCCGGGAGGTGAACGGCCGGGCCTACGTGGCGTCGTTCAACTTCAAGGGCGCCGACCAGCAGAAGCGGGTCGGCGACCTATCCGGCGGCGAGCGCAACAGGGTGCACCTGGCCAAGGTGCTGCGCAGCGGGGCCAACGTGCTACTGCTCGACGAGCCGACCAACGACCTTGACGTCGACACTCTGCGGGCCCTGGAGGCGGGCTTGGACGCTTACGCCGGGTGCGCCGTGGTGATCAGCCACGACCGGTGGTTCTTGGACCGAGTGGCCACCCACGTCCTGGCCTTCGAGGGTGACTCCCAGGTGCGGTGGTTCGAGGGGAACTTCACCCAGTACGAGGCCTACCGGAGGGACGAGTTGGGTCTGGACGACCAGCCCCACCGCATGAAGTACAGGCCGCTGGTCCGATGAGCGCCGCCGATGCCCGCACCCGGCTCTTGGCTCCCGGAACCCTGCGGGGGGCCGCCCTATTGCTGTGCGCTACCGGCATCGTGGGGATGATCGTCACCTCAATCGCCGACGAGGTCGGGACGGCCATCACCTTCGGGTTCATTGGGGCAACTGGGGCCTTCGCCCTGCTGCTGGTCGGCGTCCTGGTGCCCGCCGTGGAGTCCGCCGCCTCGTGGGACGATGAGCACGCCGCGGCGGTCGAGGACGCGGTCCAGCGCCTGGTGGCTGCCGGCGCCGACGAGGAGGACCGGCGGTCCACCATCGCCGCTGCAATCCTTGTGGGCCGACGGTCGGCCGGCGACTGATCCGCCCCAGCATGGCGACGCCCGACGACCACGCCCTGGCCGCCGACCTGGCCACCCGGGCCGGTGCCCTCCTCATAGAGGTCCGGGGGCACCTGGCCGCCGGGGACTCCTCCTCGGAGGCCCTGGAGCGGGAGGGTGACCAGCGGTCCCACGAGTTTCTGATGGACGCCCTGGCCGGGCACCGCCCGCACGACGCCGTGCTGTCCGAGGAGGGTGCAGCGGCCGCCGTCCATCCCGACCGGGCCGAGACGTCGCGGGTCTGGATCGTGGACCCGGTGGACGGGACGAGGGAGTACGGCGATCCGCCCCGCACCGACTGGGCGGTCCACGTAGCCCTGGCGGAGGACGGCCGTCCGACGGCCGGGGCGGTGGCGCTCCCAGCACTCGACCTCACGCTGTCCACCATGACCCTGCCGAACCCCACGGACCTCCCGCCGATCCCCGACCGCCCCCGGGTGGTGGTCAGCCGGTCCCGTCCCCCGGCCGAGGCGATGGACGTGTGCGACGCCCTGGGCGGGGTGGTGGTGGAGTTGGGCTCAGCCGGCGCCAAGGCCATGGCGGTGGTGCGAGGCGAGGTCGAGGCCTACGTCCACTCCGGCGGACAGTACGAGTGGGACAGCTGCGCACCGGTAGCCGTGGCGATCGCCGCCGGCCTGCACGCGTCAAGGATCGACGGCACGCCGCTGCGCTACAACTCCGCCAACCCGTACCTCCCCGACCTGGTGATCTGCCGGGCCGAGTTGGCCGAAGCGGTGCTGGCCGCCCTGGCGGGTTGACCGGTGCGCCTGGTTATCGCCCGCTGCACCGTCGATTACGACGGCCGGCTGACCGCCCACCTGCCTGACGCAATCCGACTCCTCATGGTCAAGGCCGACGGCTGCGTGGCCATCCACGCCGACGGCGGGGCCTACAAGCCGTTGAACTGGATGAACTCTCCTAACACCCTCACCGTGGACGACGACCCGGAGGCCGAAGACGCCCGGGCGGTCTGGACGGTCCGCAACCCAGGAGGCGAGACGCTGACCATTACCCTCCACGAGGTTCTGTCCGACGAGGCCCACGAGATGGGCCTCGACCCCGGCCTGCAGAAAGACGGCGTAGAGGCCCACCTCCAGAAACTGCTGGCCGCCGACCCGACGGCCATCCTCGACGGCCTGCGCCTTGTCCGGCGGGAATATCCCACCGACATCGGGCCGGTGGACCTGCTCTGCCGCGACGCCCGGGGCGAGACAGTGGCCATCGAGGTCAAGCGTCGGGGCGAGATCGACGGCGTGGAACAACTCACCCGTTACCTCGAGTTCCTGAACCGGGATCCCCTACTACGCCCCGTCCGAGGGGTGTTCGTGGCCCAGGAGATCCGACCGCAGGCCCGGGTCCTCGCCGAGGACCGGGGCATCGGCTGCGTGGTCGTGAACTACGACGACTTGAGGGGCATCGAGTCCGACGAGCTGAAACTCTTCTGAGGATCGCATGGAGGTCGATCTGGCAATCGTGGGAGGAGGTCCCGCCGGCTCGGCAGCCGCCGTGACCGCGGCCCGGGCCGGAGCCTCGGTCCTGGTGGTCGACAAGGCCTCGTTTCCCCGGGATAAGTGCTGTGGCGACGGGCTGACCACCCTGGCCCTCCGCCTGGGTGAGGAACTCGGCCTGGATCCCGGAGCCATCGCCGGTTGGCAGGTGGTAGATGGAGCGGTCCTCCACGGCCCCTCGGGACGGACCGTCCGATTCCCCCTACCCCGGGGCGACGGGCAGTACGCCGTAGTCGTCCCCCGTCGCGAGTACGACGCGGCCCTCCTCGACCTGGCCCACCGGGCCGGCGCCAACGTTCGGGTGGGTCACGCAATGGTTGAAATCAAGGTGGATGCCAAGGGTGCGACCCTCGCCGTTGACGGGATGGGCGAGGTACGTGCCACAACGGTGGTGGCCGCCGACGGCATGTGGTCGCCGACGCGACGCCTGCTGGGGCTGGCCGACGAGGGCTACCGGGGTGAGTGGCACGCCTTCCGGCAGTACGTGGCTGACGTCGGACCGGCGGCGGCCGACCTCCACGTCTGGTTCGAACCCGACCTGCTGCCCGGCTACGCCTGGTCGTTCCCCCTGTCCGGTCGTCGGGCCAACGTGGGCTTCGGGGTGCTCCGGGGAGGGCGGGTCGCCGTGGGCGACACCGGGCGACTGTGGGATGGGCTCCTGGACCGACCGGCCATCCGGGAGGTTCTGGGCCCCTCAGCCCGACCAGTGGGTCGTCGCATGGCCTGGCCCATCCCGGCCCGGGTGGGCTCGTCGGCACTGGACCATGGGCCGGTCCTGTTCGCCGGGGACGCCGCGGCGGCCACTGACGCCTTGACCGGCGAGGGCATCGGCCAGGCCCTGTTGACCGGGATCCTGGCCGCCGAGGCCTCACTGGCTGGTGGTGGACAGGACCGGGTGGCGGCCCGGTACCGGCGGCGGGTACTCGGTGACCTGCGGGCCGACCACCGGATGTCGGTTGCCCTCCAGCGGATCCTTGCTCGCCGAATCGGTGCCGACGGCGCCGTCCGCCTCGCCGGGGTATCGCCGTGGACCCGGCGGAACTTCGCCCGCTGGATGTTCGAGGACTATCCCCGGGCCATAGTGGCTACCCCTCGGCGGTGGAGCCGGGGAGCGCTCTCCACCCCGGGCGCCTACCGGGACGGCGGCTGAACGTCTCCCTGATTGGGGCGAATCGGCTCCCGACTCTGCCCGCCGTAGGCTGGATCGGTGGCTACCGCCGAGGTGCCGGCCCCCGAGCCGGTTGACCAACCGGCCGATCTTTCCGCTCCGCCCGACCCGGACCTCCAGGACTACGCGGCCGGGCTGCTGGACGAGGGGTTGGACGACGATCCCCATCCGCTGGGTCCGATCGGCGCCTCGCTGGACGAGGCGGTGGACCGGATCTGGGACCGGCTGCGCGGAAACCCGGCCATGGACCGACTCTTCTACACAGCCAGCGAGTTGGCTGACTTCAGCCTGATCTGGCACCTCCTAGGCACGGCCCGTGGCGTGGCCACCCGCGGCGGAACCCGGGAGGCGGCTCGCCTGGCCCTCGCCTTGGGGGCCGAGTCGGCGCTGATCAACGGCGCCGTGAAGTCTGTCTTCAAGCGTGAGCGACCCATCCAGGACGGGGAGCGGCCCCACCACCTGCGCCTTCCGCTGACTAGCAGCTTTCCGTCTGGACACGCCTCGGCGGCCTTCCTGGCTGCCACTTTGCTCTCGGAGCGCTCGAAGGTGAAGCCGCTCTGGTACGGGTTGGCCGCCGTGGTCGCCACCTCGCGGATCCACGTCCGGATCCACCACGCCAGCGATGTGCTGGTGGGAGCGGGGGTCGGCCTGGCGCTGGGGCGCCTACTCAAGAAGGTCTTCCCGCTGCGCTGAACCGGGCCGACCGGCCCGGCGGTCAGTTGGTGGGAGCAGCCTCGAGTTCGGCGTCGCTCGCCGCCAGTAGCAGGCGGAGGTCGAGAAGGAGGTCGGCGACCTCCGAGGCAGCGATCAGCTCACGGCTCTTCGTGGTCCCCAGGCCGCGGTCGATGATGGCCCGGATCTCTTCGATCGTCGCCGTATCGAGTGCCTCGGTCACCGCCATGTCCTCCCGGTTCTCGTCGATCGACCCACCCTAGACGGCAATCGGGGAGAACGGCGCCACAGATTCCCCGATCGGGATCCGGAACGTCGCTCTTAGGCACCCCCCTCAGCGGGGGTTGCGGGGGTTGCGGAACTGGCAGGTCTGACTGGCCGTAGCCAGCAGGTGGCCGTCCTCGGCCCACAGGTGGACCGTGCCATGGGCGTAGCCGTGTACGAGGCTGCCTACCCGGACGTCCACCAGGATCCACTCGGTGTCGACCGGATCGACAACCCGGAGGGTGTTGTCCAGGCTCTGTCCCCCGCCCAGGCCGCCACCCACCGCGTCACGGCCACCCCAGGGGACGTAGTCGCCGAGCACGGCCAGAAAGGCCGGATCGACCACCAGGTGGTCTGGAACCCGCACCCACATTGCAACCCGCCCGTCGTCCATGGCCGGCTCGTGGTCGACGGTACGCCCCCGTACTAGGCGCCGCTCCAGGTTGGCCGAGACCGACCGGGTGGCGGACCGGCTGGGGAAGGGTGGACAGTCCTCCGGCGGTGGAGCATCCGGCGGGAAGACCCACACGCCGGATCGGGCAACGTCCCGCCGTCCCAGGGTGGCGAACACGGCGATGACCTCGCGGCCGTCGACGTGACCCCGGGCCCGGGCCTGCGTGGTGGCCCGACCCTCGGCCAACAGCTCCACCTCGAGGGCCAGGTCCTCACCCGGCACGGCATGGGAGATGAACTGGGCGGTGGCCCAAACGAGGGGCCGGACGGCGTCGGCCTCCAGCGCCCGGACGGCCGCCCCCAGACCCGTCCCCCCGAACAGGCGACCCGCTCCCGAGCACTCATCTTCCGTGAGGGGAAGGATCCAGGTCCGAGGGGTCGGGCCACGACACAACTCTGTACTCAGGTAGGACCGGCGGACCATGGTCCGATGATGCCGTCACCGACCCGTCCGTCCCTCATCCGGAACGCCTCGGAGGGGTCCACGGCGGGCGTTGTCACACCTCGCCGCCAAGATGGGATTATGGAAACGCAGCTTCCCTTCCCGAACCAAACTCCCCGCCGGCCGGCGGCCCGGCGTCGTCCGGTGCCGGCAGCCTTCCCGTCCGGTGGGCACACCCCGGCAAGCCGACTCGGCGAGGAGACACGGCGGATTGGCCGAGCCGGACTGGCAGATGCACGGGCCACTCTGGCGGCCAGCCGCGGGCCCCACGAGCCATTGGTCCAGAAGCCGCCCCCCGACAGCCCCTGACAGACGGAGCGGCACGGTGATCCAGGGAGGGGCCGTCGGGTACCGTTCACTACGTGACCACCTTGGGCGAGCGACTCGGCCGGAGCCCCGACGACCGACTCCTGATCCTCACCGCTGACCTGCTGGGGATGTGCCACGCGACAAATGTCGGCGTCTATGAGAGCATCCGCAGCGGCCTAGCCACCGGTGCCGGCCTCATGGTGCCTGGCCCATGGGCCCGTGACGCGGCGTCCCACTACCGCGGTGAGGCGGTTGGGGTGCACCTCACCCTCAACGCCGAGTTGGACTGCTACCGCTGGCGGGCCATCACCCAGGCCCCCAGTCTCCACGACGGCGATGGTGGCTTTCCCCGCACCGTGGAGGACCTTTGGGACCACGCTGACCTAGACGAGACCCGGCGCGAGTGCCGGGCCCAGCTGGAACGGGCCGTCCTCTGGGGCTTCGACATCAGCCACCTGAGCACCCACCTCGGCGCTCTCCAAAACCGCCCCGAGTTCTTCGACCTGTACCTGGAGTTGGCCGTCGACTTCGGCCTGCCCCTCCGTTTGGAGGGTGGGCAGGCCGAGGAGGGAGCCGGGTTCCCGTTCCGGTCCCTGGCCACCGACGAGGGCGTGCTGACCGTCGACCACCACCGGTCGCGCCGGTTGGCCGACCCGGCGGTCCTGGAACGGATGGCTATGGACCTCCAGCCCGGGGTGACCGAGATCGTGGTCGAGCCGGCCGCCGACACGCCGGAGTTGCGGGCCGTCTGCGACGAGTGGGGACGACGGGTCGAACACCGGGATCTGGTGTGCGGTAACACCGAACTGCTGGCCGACCTGGACCGGGGCGGGATCACCCTGGTCAGTTGGCGGGACCTACGCGACGCCCAACGGGCCGGCTAGACCTCCGACTCAGAACTCGGTACGAGCCGCCAAGTCGGCCAGCAGGTCGGCCCATGCAGGGCCGCCGAACACCGTTCGGAGGTCGAACACGTAGCGGGCGTAGGCGTCTTCCACCTTGCACCGACCGGTCATGTAGGCCACGTCGGGGTCCAGGTCCCCCCGGAACTGGGCCACCGCGTCGGCGTACTTCCAGGTGACTGTGGCCTCGGCCTCGCCGTCGCGTCCGACCAGCACCTCAGCCACCCGACCGTCGGACACCACGAGCCGGAACTGGACCTTGCCGTGAGGCGTGCTGGTCACCACAAACCGCACCACGCCATCCACGCCGGGCTGTTCGGGGAGGCCGGCTGCTCCGTCGGCCAGGTTGGCCAGCCACTCCTCGGACAGGAACGAGAGGGCGGCCATCAGGCGGTCGACTCCCCGGCGGGCCGGATTCCGACGAAGAGGTCCTCCTCGATCTCCCCGTCTGCCGGATGGCCGACTTGGCTGACCTCCAACCGGTACTCGTCAAACGGGTGAATGGTCCGGGCCACCTCGTCCGGAAGCCCGAACCAGAACGAAGACGCCGGGTCGATCTGCGTGGCGTGCGCCCGGAGCGCGTCGACCCCCACCTGCCAGTGGTCAGCAATCGGCACCCTCGTGGTGATCAGGTGGTCCCGCGACGGGCGCTCGAACCACCAGTCGTCGTACGGCGACTCCAGGCCCAGCTCCAGGAACTTGGCGTGCCGTCCGAGGATCCGGGCCCTCGACCACAGGGTGAAGTAGAGCTTCGACGGTTGCCAGGCCGGACCGGCCTCCGGGTAGCACCGTGGGTCGCCGGCGGCGTGGAAGGCGGGTACCGAAACGTCGTGCACCTGGACGTGGTCCGGATGGTCGTACTCCCCCCGGGCATCCGGGTAGCTGACGATGACCTGTGGGCGGACCCGGCGAATGATGGCCACCAGGCGGCCGACGGCCTCGTCTTGATCGGCGTTGGCGAAGGCCCCAGAGTGGGCGTTGGCCTCCGAGTCCTTCATGCCTGAGTCCCGGTAACCGAGCATGACCACCTCGTCGTAGCCGATGATCTCGGCCGCCCGAGCCAGCTCGGCCTCTCGCACCGTGGTGATGTTGGCGTGGACCTCCGGCTGGTCCATGGCCGGATTCAGGACGTCGCCCGCCTCGCCCCCTGTGCAACAGACCAGCACACAGTGGACTCCCTCGGCGTGCAGGGAGGCCACGGTGGCCGCTCCCTTGGAGGCCTCATCGTCCGGATGGGCATGAACAGCCAGGAGGCACAACGGGGCGTCGGGAGAAACGGCGGACACGGGCTGGAACGGTAGCGGCCACTACCGGGCACGAAGCGCCCTCCGACCTGCTCCGTAGTACGTTGCTGAGAGACGTCCCGAGGAGAAGTCTGATGGATCCCGAGGTCTGGCGCTGGATCTGGCTGGCCACCGCCGCCACGTTCATCATCGGTGAAATCGCCACGGCCGCGTTCTTCCTTCTGCCGTTCGGCGTGGGAGCCGCCGCCGCCGCGGCGGTCGCCGTCGGCGGAGCTAACGCCACCTGGCAGTGGCTGGCCTTCTTGCTGGTCTCGGTCGCCGCCTTCGCCGCCATCCAAACGATGGCCCGCCGGACGTCGCGGACCCGACCAGTGGGGGCCGATCGCCTGGTCGGCGAGACCGGCGTCGTGGTGACCGACCTCTCCCCCGATCCCGAACACCTGGGCACCGTCCGCATCGGACGCGAGGAGTGGCATGCCGAGACCCCGGACCGCGGGCACCTCCCGGCCGGCACCTCCGTCGAAGTGGTCCGGATCGAAGGCACCCGCGCCGTGGTCCGATCCACCCACTAACCCGAACGACAGACACCACCGACCCGAGGAACACCAACAATGGCAGCCATGATTGTCCTAATTGTCATCGCCTTCGTCCTGTTCGCTTTCGCGGCGTCCGGGATCAAGATCGTTCGACCATTCCAGAAGGGCATCGTCGAGCAGCTGGGTCGCTACAAGGCCACCGTCGAACCGGGCCTGAAGCTGATCATCCCGTTCATTCAGAACCTGACCCGGGTGGACATGCGGGAGCAGGTAATCGACGTGCCCCCGCAGGAGGTCATCACCAAGGACAACGTGACGGTCACCGTGGACGCCGTCATCTACTTCGAGCCCACCGACGCCCAGCGACTCATCTACAACGTGGCCAACTTCATCCTGGCTGTCACCAAGCTGGCCCAGACCAACCTCCGAAACGTGATCGGCGACATGACGCTGGACAATGCCCTGACGTCCCGGGACAACGTCAACGTGTCCCTTCGGGAGGTACTCGACGACGCTACCGACAAGTGGGGTGTCCGGGTGGTCCGCGTGGAGATCCAGCGGATCGACCCACCGGCCGACGTGATGCACGCCATGCACGAGCAGATGAAGGCCGAGCGGAACCGTCGGGCCGTCGTTCTGGAGGCCGACGGCGCCCGGGAGGCGGCCATCACCCGGGCCGAGGGCCAGAAGCAGTCGGTCATCCTGGCCTCCGAGGCCGTTCGACAGCAGGCCATCCTGGAGGCCGAGGGCGAGGCCGAGGCCATCCGGGCCGTGGCCGACGCCGAGCGGTACCGCCAGCTGACGGTGGCCGAGGGCGAGGCCGCCGCAATACGCAGCGTCTACGGCGCCATCCACGACGGCGACCCGACGCCCGACCTGCTGGCCGTCAAGTACCTAGAGGCGCTGGGAACGGTGGCCGACGGACGGGCCACCAAGATCTTCCTGCCCGCCGACATGAGCGCCACTCTCGGCTCGCTGGGCGCCATCGCCGAACTGTTCACCGGCGACGAACCGGAGGGCGATGGTCCAGAGGCGTCGGCCCGGGACGCGGCTCCCGTCGAGCCCGAAGACCTGGCCGGCTGACGACCTGAGCGCCCAAGGTGTACCGGCCGGAGGCCGGTCAGCCAGCAGGAACCAGTTCGTCCCCGCCTTCATCGTCCTCCACCAGTTCCCAACCGCACATAGCGGCCAGGAGTGCCTGGCCCTCCTCGGGGCCGCTAGCGATGATCTCGTCGCCAGCAGCCAGGCACACCGGCCCCCGCGGTCGGTAGACGTACCCGCCACCGCGGCGGATGGCCAAAACCGTGAAGCCAGGCTCGATGTTTAACTTGAGGTCCTTGAGCGTCGAGCCGTCGAGGGTCGAGTCGGAGGCCACCGGGAACCGCACCACCACCTCGTCGGCCTCTGCGAGGGCGATACCCAGGATGGGGTGGAGTTCCTCGTCCTCCTCAACCAGCCAAACCATGGCCTTGGCCTGGTCGCCCAGGTCCTCGGCCGCCTCGGCCAGATGGAGCAAGCCGCGCAGCGCCGTGGGGTCCAGGCCGTCAGCTGCCGCACGCAGCACCCACAGTTCGAGCTGTTCTTTCATCTCGTCTAACCGCTCCTCCAGATGTTGGACCTCTGCGGCCAGACCCCGATCCCCAAGCACCAGGGCGCTGTAGGCCAAGCCCACAGCGGCCTCCGACAGGTTCTTCATCTCGACCAGGACGTCGACCGCCCGGTCCAGGTCGGTCAGCGCCTCCCCGTCGTCGGAATGCGGAGGCTCCCAGACCGGGGCGGCGGCCAGCTCCCGAAGCCGGGTGATTCCGTCTGGAGACCCCTGCAGGAACAGGACGTCACCGGGCACGAGCACCGTGTCGCCGTCCACATGGGTGATCCACTGCCGGCTGCGACGAACCGCCATAACCCGCATTCCGGCCTGCACGGTCAGCTCGAGGGCCGACAGCGGCCGGTGGGCCATGTGGGAACCCTCGCTGACCAGTACCCGGTGCGAGACCTCCTCGGCGTCGGACAAGTCAGCCACCAACTGTTGGGGGATGCCCAGCCGGTGGGTGACAATACGGGCGATATCCACCGCGTCGTTGGCCATGCGCTCGATGGCCGAGACCACCTGGAGCACCGACGACATACCTTCCGCCTCCCGGGGACTCCGGGCGGCCAGGACGCACACGGCGCGCATGTCGTGGACCAGCTCGCTCATCTGCTGCTCCAGCTCGTCGACCTCTTCGGCCATGTCCGGGTCACCGAAGTAGACCGCGGCGTACGCCAGGTCCACCATCAACTCTGAGGTGTCCTTGGCCTGGGCCAGCATGGCCCGCAGGTTGCGGGGTCTATCGTCCATCAGGTCCTCACTCGATGTCGTGGGTCAATGGTATTCCCGGCCGTCGGGCAGCCAGAGAGGGGTTCCGGGGAGAGGCGGGGGTCGGTCCTCATACCACCCCCACGGCCACCATGGCCAGGATCAGGGCGAACGCACCAGCCAGGTCGAGGGTCGACAGCACGACCGGGATCCCGTAGGTGTCCGGATCCAGGCCAAACCGGAAGGCAGCCATCGTCGTGTAGTAGGCCACTACGACGACCAGCACTGTGGCCGCCACCCCGGCCAGCAGAACGACGGCCATCAGGTCTCCCAGCCCCGGCGTGGTCTGGCCGGTGGCCACCGAGGCCCACTGGGCCACCACAGCGCAGAACGCGAAGACCGGAACCGCCAACAGGCCGAGGGAACGTGCCTCCCGGAAACTGGAGCGGCTAGGCAGGGGCGTGGCGTCGTCCAGGCCCAAGTGGAACTGGGTGGACAGACGGCTGGACAGGATGCCACCCAGAGCGCCGGCCGTTCCGAGAAAGGCCGGTAGGACCACCAGTAGGGCCTCGGCGGCCAGCAGATCGTCGAGCCGCTTCTCGATGGTCACGCCGGCCACCAGGTCCAGGAGACCGGCGGCGACCAGCACGGGCACCGACTGGCGGACGATCCGCCGTACGTCGACCAAGGAGGTCCGCCAGGCCGCCACGAGGGCCACCACGGCAACCAATCCCAGGACGCCCCCCACAGCCTCAGTAAGCCCGGAGCGGTCGGCCAGGGTGGCCGCCACTACGAGGGCGGGCACGGTGGCCAGGTCGCCCAGCGTGCTGACCAGGGGGGCCGTCACGTTGTCGAGGTCCCAGCCGAACCGGACTGACCCAGCGGCCAGGCCCAGGCTGACCGCACCCACCACCACCGAGGCCAGCAAGCCGCCGACAGTGGAAACCACCACGAAGTCGGCCACGCCCATGGTGGGGGCAATCCCGAACACGATGGCCGTGCCCCGGGCCATGAGCCCAAGGAGAGCGCTGAGGGCGAGGGTCAGGACGGAGGCCCCCAGCAGATTCTGGCCGACCACTCCGTCGACGCGACCCGAGAGGCGGAAGGTTCCGGTGTGCACGGCGGTCCCCAGACGGCTCCCCATGGCGCCGAACACGTTGCCCCTCAGAGCGATGGCCCCTGGCACGAGGAGCAACAGGCCGGGAAGGTCGGTCAGGGTCCCGTCGGCGGCAGCCAACACCAGGCCCCCCGCCGAGGCAGCTACCACTCCGATGGCGAGCGCGACGATCCGCTGGCGGGCGTCGGTCGTGGGGACAACCGAGAGGGAGCGCGACGCGGAACGCATGTCCACCAGTGTGCTGGACCGCCGGTCGGGTGGTCGTGACCATTCCGCGGTCGGGACCGACCGGCCCTCCCCGGACGACACCGACCGGGGTGCGGGGTCGAACGGGCGGTCGGAGAGGCGAACCTCCAGCTCACGCCACGGCATCCGGGGGTTGGACCATCCCACCTCTTGAAGATCGAACAGATACTCGATCTTCAAATGGGGGTCGGAACCGCCCACCCCCGCGGGTCGGATGGTCCCGTCAGCCAACCAGGCCCTGGATCAGGGCGCTGACCTCGGGGCCACAGTCGCTGAGGTCCCCGTCGGCGATACAGGGCTGGCCCAGCAGTTGGGCCACCAGTTGGGCCCCCAGGTTCCCGAACATGCCCACCGTCGTGCTGGGGGGCGGAACGGTGGTCGTCGGAACAGCCGTCGTGGTAGAGGCCGGTGCCGTGGTGGTCGAAGCAATCGTGGTGGTCGAAGCAACTGTGGTGGTCGGAGCAACCGTGGTGGTGGTCGTGGTGGTCGTTGTGGTGGCGGGAGCGGGGGTAGTGGTGGTGGTGGGAGGCGCCGGGACGCCGTCAACCGAGAGTCCCCGGGCCTCGTTCTCGGCAAGGTGTGCCTCTCGGGTGGCCGGTCCGTACCAGCCGTCGGCCGTCACCCCCAGCACCTCCTGGAGCAAAACGGCGTCCACACTTGGCCCCCAGGCGTAGGGCCCTGTCAGCACCGCCACTTCGTCCACCGGGGCCGCCGTGGTGGTCGTCGTGGTGGTCGTTGTGGCGACGGGAGCGGCGGTGGTCGTGGACGGTGCCGCCGTCGTAGTGGTCGTGGTTGCCGAGGCGGCTCCCGCCGACGTCTCGGCGGGAGCCAGTACGACAGTCGTCGCCGGAGACACAGAGGCGGGATACAGGATGGGCCGCACCGAGGGTTCGGCCACGCGCGCCGCGATGATCACGACCACGCCGATGACGCCAAGGGTCATCACGGCATTCAGGATCCGGCGAACCACGGGAGACAGCCTTGCATCGCTGCGTCCTGGATCCGTGGCATCCCGACGTGGTATCGGACACGTCGTCCCACGTGGTGTGGACGACTACCGTCGTCCGACCTTTCGAGATCAACATTTTGTCAATCCAATCCGCGGGAACTGGCTAGCCTGCGGCCATGAGCACTCTCCCCGATGCCGGCATCGGCGCGTTCGACATCCCGTCGTTCGACGTCGGGACGTTCGACCCTTCTCGCTTCGGCCTGGCCACCGACGTGGTCGACGCCGACCGCTACGCACGCAGCGTTGATCGGTTCCGGACCCAGGGCATCGCCCTGCCCACCTTCGCCCAACTGGCCGACCCAACTCGTATCCCCGAGGGGGTCCAGGCCGGTCTGGCCGGCGTGGACCGCAACGCCGCCGACGCCCGCAACCTGTTCCGGGTCCACTGGTACAACGACCTACACGGCGGGGTCGTGGACCTCCCCGAGCACGTGGTGCTTCCCTCCGAAATGACTGGCGTGGCTGCCCCCATCATCGTGGCCTTTGGCAACCGCTTCCCGATGATCGGCGCTCACAAGGTGCTGGCTGCATACGCCTGCCTGGTTCCCCGGGTGGTCACCGGCGAGTACGACCCCACCGTCCACCGTGCCATCTGGCCGTCCACCGGCAACTACGCCCGGGGAGGGGTGGCCATCTCACGGCTCATGGGCTGTCGCGGCGTGGCCGTACTTCCCGAGAACATGAGCCGGGAGCGTTTCGAGTGGCTGGATGAGTGGATCGCCGATCCGGGCGACGTGATCCGAACCACGGGCTCGGAGAGCAACGTCAAAGAGATCTACGACGCCTGTGACGAGCTGGAGAAGGACCCGGAGAACTTCATCCTCAACCAGTTCACCGAGTTCGCCAACCACGTCGGCCACCACGAGGTCACCGGTCGAGCTCTAGAGCACCTATACCGGCACTACGCATCGGTGAGGCCCGGCCTCCGGCTGGCCGCCTTTGTGGCCGCCTCTGGGTCATCGGGCACCCTGGCTGCCGGCGAACGCCTCAAAGCCGACCACGGTGCCCGCATCGCGGCAGTCGAGGCGCTCGAATGTCCGACGATGCTCTACAACGGCTTCGGCGAGCACAACATCCAGGGCATCGGCGACAAGCACATCCCGCTGATCCACAACGTCACCAACACCGACGTGGTGGTCGGTGTGTCCGATCGGGCGTGCGACGAGCTGGGCATGGCGTTCAATACGCCGGAAGGCCTAACCCACCTAGCGTCGTCCGGCGTCGACGACGCTGTCCTGGGCACGCTCGGACACCTCGGGCTGTCCAGCATCTGCAACGTGGTGGCCTCCATCAAGGTGGCCCGGGAGCTCGACCTCGGACCCGACGACGCCATCGTCACCGTAGCCACCGACGGCGCCGACCTGTACGGGAGCGAACGGGAAGCCATGCGAGCCGACCGGTACGCCGCCGGCTTCTCGGAGGCCGATGCCACAGCGGCGGTGGCCGCCCACCTTTACGGAGCGGATACCAGCCACGTCGAGGTGCTCAACGAGACGGGACGCAACCGCATCTTCAACCTCGGCTACTACACGTGGGTGGAGCAACAGGGCGTGGAGTTCGCCGACTTCGAGGTCCGTCGGGGGCAGGGATTCTGGCGCCACATCCAGACCATGGCCCCCACGTGGGATGCCATGATTGACGAGTTCAACGACCGCACCGGGGTGCTGGCCTCCGGCTAACCAGCCGGAGCCGACGACGCCGATGGACGGGACGGCAACCGGCGGACGCGACCAGTCCATCGGCCTGCTGGGCCGCCCACCGGGTGCCCGATGGCCGGATCCGAAAGCGGAGGCCGACCCCAACCCCTTCGTGGCCTTCCGCTCGCTGCTCTGGTCGCACCATGTGGCCCTAGCCGCCGGTTGGACCGACGACCGGTTCGTGGACGAGGTCAGGCGACTGGACGACGCTGTGGGCGAAGTCGACGGACGGGGCTTCCGTACCACGCCGCTCCACCGACTCGACGACCTGGCGACGGCCATCGGCCAGAACGGCGGCCTCTGGGCCAAGGACGAGACAGGGAACGTGTCGGGTAGCCACAAGGCCCGCCACCTCTTCGGCCTGGCCCTCCACCTGGCCGTCGACGGCGTTCCCGTCGACACCCCGCTAGCCATCTCGTCTTGCGGCAACGCGGCACTAGGCGCCGCTGTAGTGGCCCGGGCCGCCAGCCGACCTCTGATCGTCCACGTGCCCGCCTGGGCCGACCCAGTGGTGCTGGACCGCCTCTCCGACCTAGGGGCCGACGTCCGGACCTGCGAGCGCCGTGGCGGCGAGTCCGGCGACCCTTGCATCTTGCGGTTCCGGGAGCTGGTCTCCGAGGGAGCCCTCGCCTTCGGGTGTCAGGGGGCCGACAACCTCCTGACCTTGGACGGTGGCCGGACCCTGGGCTTCGAGCTGGCCGCCTCCTGGTCGGGATCCGAACCAACGCCCGACCGCCTGTTCGTCCAGGTGGGGGGCGGTGCGCTGGCCAGCAGCCCGGCCCAGGCCCTGGACGACGCGGTGGCCCTGGGCGGCCTGGAACGCCGGCCCCCGCTGATCGCCGTCCAGACCGCTGGGTGTGCGCCGCTAGCTCGGGCCTTCAATCTGGTCTCCGAAGCGGCCGATCCCATGGCCGCCCTGGCTGATCCCGAGGGTGCCGCCATGTGGGCGTGGGACGACCCCTCGTCGGCAGCCACCGCGATACTGGACGACGTGGCCTACGACTGGCGGGCCGTGGTACACGACATGCTCCTCGGGACCGTCCCCGGGGGCCCGGTGGTGACCCCGGAAGAGGACGTGGTAGAGGCCTACCGCCTGGTCGCCGCCCACTCCCCAGTCCCAGCCGACGCTACGGGCACAGCCGGCCTGGCCGGGCTGCTGGCGGCCCGACGGGATGGGTGCATCGGTGCCGATGAGGCGGCCACCGTCCTCCTGACCGGCGTCGAACGGAGCTGATCGGAGAGTCGACGGGAAACGGCCAATGGCCCGGTTCAGCGTTCCTCGCGCCGGTAAGCGATACCTAGGGCCGCCGGAGCCGGCGACGGCCGGTTCCGGGCCCGAATCGAGATGGCCACCAGCACGCCCACCGTCAGCAGGTACGGGAGCATGGACAGCAGGATCGGCGAGAAGTCCACGCCGAAGGTCTGCAGGCGGGTCTTCAGCGCCAACGTCAGGCCGAACAGAAGTGCGCCGAGGGCCACCCTTCCTGGCCGCCAGGCGCCGAAGATCACGAGAGCCACGGCGATCCATCCTCGACCGGCCACGATGCCCTCGGCCCACTGTGGGGTGAGGGACAGCGTCAGGTAGGCCCCTGCAGCTCCGGCCAGGGCACCCCCCATGGCCACCGCCCCCAGGCGCAGGCCGGCCACCGAGTGCCCGGCGGTATCCGCGGTGGAAGCCGACTCGCCGGCCGCCCGAAGGGCGAGGCCCAACCGGGTCCGGCCAAGCACAAACCAGGCCACCACCCCGGCCACCACGGCCAGGTAGACAAACGGGGACTGCTGGAACAACACCGGTCCGAGCCATGGGACGTCGGAGAGCGGCCCCCAGTCCACGGAGGACAACTCGGCCCCCGACGGCCGCCCAACAGAGCCCTTTCCGAGATAGGCAGCGAGGCCGATACCCAGGATGGTCAGCGACAGGCCCGACACAACCTGATCGGCTCCCATCACCACGGTGAACAGGCCGTGTAGGAGGGCCACGGCCGCGCCGGCGGCCACCGCCCCAGCCAGGGCCACCCAGGGATTCCCGGTGTGGAGAGCGACCACGAACCCGGTGACGGCACCCATGGCCATCATCCCCTCAACTCCCAGGTTCAGGATCCCGGCCTTCTCGGTGATCATCTCGCCCAGGGCTGCCAGGTACAACAGGGCACCAAAGGACACCGTGGCCTCCAGGAGGCCGATGACCGACGCCTCGTTCACGAGCCAGGCTCCCGGATCATGCGACGGCCTCCGCGGTGTCGCCGGACACCATCTCCACCCGGTACCGGCTAAACACGCCCGCTGCAATGGCCCCGAAAAGGATGAGCGCCTGCAGGATGGGCGAGACCGAAGAGGACACCCCCATGGTCTGGATGCTCTGGCCTCCGATCTGAACCGCACCGAACAGCAACGCCACCGCGGCGACTCCCGACGGCCGCATGAGGGCCAGGGCGGCCACGATGATCCCCGCGAAGCCAAATCCGTTGGAGAGCCCCTCGGTGATCCGATCGGCGGTCCCGGTCAACTCCACACCGCCCGCAAAGCCGGCAACCCCACCGGACAACACCAGGACGGTCAGGATCTTGCGCTGAAGGGAGATTCCGGCATAGCGGGCTGTGGCCCCCGAGGAGCCGGCCACCCGGAGCTCGTAGCCCCACGCGGTCCTGCTCGCCGCCAGCCCGAACAGTGCGATGACCACGCCGGCCAGCACCACGCCCACATGGGCCCGCTCGAACAGGTTCGGCAACCGACCCTGTTCGGGAAGCATCGGGGCCAGAGGGAAGCCGTGCGAGTCCGGGTCCTTCCACCGACCGTGGATTAGCCACTGGACCAGTCGAAGCGCCACCTCATTGAGCATCAGCGTGGTGATGATCTCATTGACACCGATCCGTGCCCTGGCCACCGCAGGCCCCAGCGCCAACAGCCCGCCACCCACCACGGCAGCAGCAAGCATGGCAGGAACCAGTACCGGTCCCGGCCAGCCCTCGCCGATCCGAGCCACCCATGTCGCACCGATGGCGCCAGCCATGATCTGGCCCTCGGCGCCGATGTTCCAGAGGCCCATCGAGCCGGCTACAGCCACCGCCAAACCAGCCAGGCCCAACGGCACGGCACGGTTCAGGGTGACGGACCAAGCTCGGGAGCTTCCCAGAGACGCATCGAACATTCGCTCGTAGACCCGTATCGGATCATGTCCCGACCCCATGAGCAGGACGACGCCCACGACGAGGGCCACGAGGAGGCCGACCCCGAAGGCCAGGGGCTGACCACCCCGGAGCACCTGGTCTCGTCGGGCCAGTACCGGACGGCTCATGTCGCGGCTCCCGTCGCGGCATGCCCAACCATTGCCTCTCCGATGGCATGGCGTCGGGCGGTCTCCGGATTGAACTCGGCCACCACTCGGCCGTCGTGCATCACCAGCAGGCGGTCGGCCAGCATCAAGAGCTCGTCGAGGTCCTCGGAGATCAGCAGGACGGCGACACCAGCTCCCCGCTCGGCCACCAGGAGGTCCTGGATTGCCTTGACGCCCTGGACGTCGAGACCCCGGGTCGGCTGGGCCGCAACCACAACTTGGGGGTGATCGCTCAACTCGCGCCCGACCAGCAGCCGTTGCAGGTTCCCACCCGACAATCCGGCGATCGGTTCGTCCAAGGGTCCGGTCCGTACGCCGAATCGGTCGACGAGGTCCTGGCAGTGGTTGGTCGCCGCGCCGGCGTCAAGGAACGGGCCTTTTCGGTGCGACGTGTAGGTCCGGAGGATGGCGTTGTCGGTGACGCTCAACCGGGGAGCCAGACCCACCCCGATGCGGTCCTCAGGGATGTAACCCAGCCCAGCAATGAACCGCTGGCGGGGTGGGGACGTTGTGAGATCGGTTCCGCCGAGGCGTACCGAACCGCCGGTGGTCGGGCGCAACCCGGCAATGGCCTGCGCCAGCTCGCGCTGCCCGTTTCCAGCCACCCCGGCGATGCCGACGATCTCACCGGAATGCACCGTCAGGTCGCCCTCATGGAGGGCTGGGAGGCCCCGATCTCCCAGGCAGGACAACGCCTCTACCTCGAGCATGGGCTCGCCAACGACGCAGGGCGGCGGGCGTTCGCTGGCCATCGGAGCCGATCCCACCATGAGACCTGCCAACGTCGAGGCGTCCGTCCCGTCCACCGGCAGCGAAGCGGCGACCGTCTCGCCACCACGCAGAACCGTGGCCTCGTCGCAGAAGCCGGTTACCTCGTGCAACTTGTGACTGATGAAGACCACCGTGCGACCGTCGTCGGCCATGTGCCGAAGAACACCGCCCAACTCGTCGGCCTCGCCTGGCGTGAGCACTGCTGTGGGCTCATCCAGGATGAGGATGCGAGCGTCTCGCCACAGCGCCTTGAGGATCTCGACTCGCTGGCGCTCCCCCATCGACAGTTGCCAAACCGGTCGGACGGGATCGGTGGCCAGGCCGAATCGTTCGGCCAAGTCGCCGACCGCCGACTCGATGGACTGTCGTCGGATGATCCGGTCGACAGCACCTAGCGCAACGTTTTCCGCCACGGTGAACGACGGCACGAGGCGGAACTCCTGGTGGACCATGCCCACCCCGGCGGCCAGGGCGTCGGCCGGCGACCGGAAGTGGCGGGCTGCACCGTCGATGCGGACCTCGCCCTCGTCGGGACGGTAGACACCGGCCAGGACATTCATCAGGGTGGACTTTCCCGCCCCGTTTTCTCCCAAAACGGCGTGCACTGTTCCGGCCAGAACGGTTAGGTGTGCCCCGGCGTTTGCTACTACACCGGGGAATCTCTTCCATATGCCACTCAACTCGACGGCTGGCGTTCGGTGGGCCGTCGAGCCCGTCGGAGAACAACTCTTCGAATCTGTTGCGCTCACTCGTTCCCCTTGTTCCACCGGAGGGCGCCCGACCCTACCGGCTGGCCGGTCGTCGGGCCGGGGCCGGTGGGGTTGAAAACGGTGGGAGGCCGGGCCTTGCGGCCCGGCCTCCTCACCTCACCCCCCCGCAGGGGGATGATCACTACTTAGTTGGTCAGCCTGTAGCGGCCACTGCGTCGGCAATCCAGCCGTCAACAGCATCCGCGTTGTCAGCCATCCAGCCGCTAGCCAGCTCGGCCACATGGGCCTGAGAGCCGTCACCATCGGTCTGGTCGACCTGCAGGAACGAAATGTCCAGAATCGAAGGCTTGATCAACGGGAACAGGTTCCGCAAGAAGCCGTCCGTCTCATCGAGACGATCGGTCCGCATCGACACCTGAATGTCAGCCGCCGACCAACCCAACTGACAAGGCTGGGTGCACATATCAGCACCGAAGGCCGTGAAGCCCTGCTCCTGCTGATGGTTCTCGCCACCCTCCTTGCCCAACGGGTTCGACCCATCAAGCACAGCCTCAACAGACAACCACAGGACGTTCACACCAGGCACCAGCACCGTCAGGTACGACGCCGGCGACCACGTGTACAAGATGCCGGGATCGCCAGCGTTGACACGGTTCACCATCTCGGCGAACAGGCCGTCATAACCGGCCTTGGTTTCTTCCATGTTGCCCCACGGCTCGGTTCCGTTACCGAACGCGATCTGGCTCTCGATGATGTCGTCACAAGTCCACGACTCCGGGCAACCAAGGATCTCGCCCTTGCCGTTGCCATCCGAGTCAAACTGCGACCACAACGACTCGTCACGGTTGATCTGATCAATCGTCGACACGTTGTTGTCCTCAGCCCAGGTCTTAGTGACCAGGAAGCCCTGAACACCAGAATCCTGGAACAGACCCGGAACGGCCTCGACGTAATCGCCGACCAAGCTGCCATCCGGCAACTGGTTCTCGAACCACGAGAAGTGGCCCGGATACCACGAGTTGGCCCAGAAGTCACACGACCCCTCCGCCATCGCCGTATAGGCGTTGGACGGACCCAACTCAATAGTCGACGGATCCGAAACCGAGTAACCGGCCTGCTGAAGGATCTGACGCACGATCTCAGCCTGGATATAGCCAGACGCCCAG
>JAKURX010000150.1 GCA_022451505.1 Acidimicrobiales bacterium
CAACGGCGACTAGATACGCAATACCCCCAACCTCCTCGTCCTGGAATACTCGTGGGATGATCAGGTTCGTGCGTGCACTCTGCACCATCGCGCTTTTCGTCCTACTCGCTGGGGCGTGCGGGGGTGGCGACGGACCCGTGGCCGTTCCCTCGGCACCAACGACCACCCCGGTCACCGAGTCGCCGACCACCGCAGTCGCTGGATCGACCACGGAAGGGGCGATCGAAGCCTCGACCACCACGACTGTGGACGCGGCGATGCCCACCTCAACCAGCACTGGGGCGATCACCGCCATAGCCGAACCGACCACCACCACGGCGCCTCCCGAACCGACCGTGACAATGGCTCCGTCCACCACGACATCGGAAACCAACGCAGATCTTGAGTCGACCGCTCCAACGACTACGACCACCAACGTCGCCTCTACAACCACCACCCTCGCGTCGGCCGAACTTGAGTCCGACCCTGTGGAGGAGCCGAAACCACTCGAGTCCGAGCCTGTGGCGGAGCCGAAACCACCGGACTTCGACCTCCTCTCGGCCTTCCAATGTGTATCCGCCGTCCTCGGTCCGGCCACCTGGCACGAGTGGCGTAGGCGCGATCCGACCACGGAGGAGATGGAGCGAACCGCCGACTGTCCCCCTGCCACCCACGACCTGCGATGCGTCGACCGGACTGTCGGATTCGAGCGGTCGGACCAGCTCTGGATCGGCTGGTCCGAACCCACCGACGCAGAGCTCGACGCGCTGGAGCCCTGCCTCCCGGCCGGTGCGACCAGCAGTCGAACCTCCGACCTAGAGAGCGCGGCCGGCGAATCGGCCGGTCAGGCGTCCGCGGCCGCCGAGGCCAGCGACAGCACCCCGACAGAGATCTCGGGCGTCCTGCGGTCCGTCGACGTTCCGGACACCGCACACCGGACGGCATCCGAGTCGGGATGCTCATCATTCGCGGGCGGCGAGTGCGCCGAACTGGCTTGGGAGAGCGTCGCACCGCTGCGCAACGGCGGGGTGAGCGCACTGGCCGTCTCGCCCACTAACCCCGACGTCGTTTACGCCGGCTTTGACTCAAACGACATGAGCCTCTGGCGCTCCGACGATGCCGGCGCCACCTGGAACCAAGTCCACAACTCCGCACACACTTCGGCGATCGCCGTTAGCCCCGTCGACTCCTCCACAGTCCTCTATAGCGTCATCGAGGGATGGATCTACCACTCGGACAGCGGAGGGACGTCTCCCGACCTGGTCGTAGACCGCCGCGACACCGGCGACTACCGGTTCGCAGACATCACCTATGCCCCGAGCGACCCTGACGTCGCCTACACCTCGGCGACCGGCACCCGCGAGGGCGGAGAACAGCGCGGACTATCTGCCGTAGTCCTGTCCAGTGGCGACGGCGGCCGCACCTGGCAAGTTGTCGGAACCTGCGACGGCTGCGGGGTCATCCAAGGCATCGCCATCGATCCCGCCAACCCCCGCGTGTTGGTGGCAGCCACTGACATGGGGATCCGGACCAGCGCCGACGGAGGGGCTACCTGGTCCACGGACCGCCTACCCCGGCTCGGATCGAGCGACAACAAGGTCCTCGACGTGGCCTTCCAACCCGATTCCTCCACCTACCTGCTTGCCGCCACACAGGACCACGGCGTTTACCGGAGCACGGACAGCGGTCAGACCTGGACGGCGTCCAACGACGGGCTGACGAACTCCTCAACCCACGAGATCCACTTTGCCCCGAGCGACGGGAACGTCGCCTACGTCACCAGCCACGTCGGCGTCTTCCGCAGCGACGACGGCGGTCGGTCCTGGGTCGAACGGTCCGGCGGCCTGTCCTACCGGTACGTCCACGCCATCGCCGTCGACAGCCAGAACCCCGACGTGGCCTACGTCGGAACCGCGTCAGAGCTCAACCAACTCCACGCTGAACACATACAGGAAGGCCTGCACCGCGGCGAGGGCCTCTACAAGACCACCGATGGCGGTAGAACCTGGACACTCAGCGACTCGGGGATTGAAGAGTCGCGCCTCGTGATGATGACCCCCCACCCCGTCCGCCCTTACGAGATGTACACGGGTGCCTCGGCCGGACGGTCGGGCTACGTAACCACCGACGCCGGCGACTCCTGGGTCGTCTCCTCCACCCGGGCGTCCCACTACCCGATGGTCTCGGCCTATACGACCACGTTCCCAAGCGTCCAGTATCTTTCCAGCCTCTCTAGCAGGGTCGAACTCATCCGCAGTGCCGACGGCGGACACACGTGGACTTCGTTGTCCGACGCGCTCGGCCGGGGCGTTAGCACCCGGAGCCGCGCCAACGGCCAGTACGACGAGTCTCGATTCTTCCACGCCCACACCCACGGGGTGGCCGTCGCCCCCTCGGATCCCGACATCGTCTACGCCGGGACGATCTCCCACCCCAGCCAGTTCGAGCAGTACACCCTCAGCGGCGCCCACATCTTCCGCTCAACCGATGGCGGCGACACCTTTGCGGAGGTTGACAACGGTTTCCCCACCCAGACCGACACGTCGATCAACGCCATCGTGATCCACCCGACGGACGCAAACACCGTGTACGTGATGACGTCCTCGTACGAATCCATCGAGGGCATCGGGATCTACCGTTCGACAGACGGGGGCAACACGTGGACCGCCATCAACGACGGGCTCGACCTTGAGACCAACGACCTGCAGATCGACCCGTCCGACCCGCGGATCCTCTACGCCGCCACGGCCGCAGGCGTTTACAAGAGCACCGACGGCGGTGACACCTGGGAACTTCGTTCCAACGGAATGCTGGATGACCTACCGGGCTTCCCGACCAGACGCGAGCGAGAAGTGATCGACCTGGCCATCGACCCCACGAACCCCCTCGTGCTCTACGCGACCGGCTTCAAGGGCGTGTACCGGACGAAGGACGGTGGCGAGAACTGGTACGTCGTGAACGGCAACCTCCCGCTTGAGTCATGGAGGGATCATGGGGCCTTCGGACACGACCGCAACATCGAGGTGGACGCCACCGGACAAGTCGTCTACGTCCTGGTTGGGACGCGCAAGCCCGACTCGTACGACCCGGTCCGCCTCTACCGGGCGGTACTCGGCACCCCAGCACCCCGCACGTGGTACTTCGACGTCGACGGGAAGACGGTCACCATCGATTCCACATCCAATCTGAGCGGCCTTGTCGTGGACCTCGACGACGACGAGGTCCGGTTCGTCGCCGCCGGACCCGACGGCACGGAGTCCCGGACGACGGTGACGGTCCCCTCCGAGTATCTGTCAAGTCCGACCAGCGTCACGGTGGATGGGGTGACGGTGCCTGCCCAGATCGATGGCGGGTCGGTCACCTTCTCGTTCAACCACGACGGGGAGAGTGACGTCGTGGTTCGCTGAGCGGACCGACCCTGGATCATCCCATCATCAAGACCAAGCCGAACACCGTGTAGAGAACCATCACCGCCAGCATCGGATACTGACTCCGCAGCGCCGTGGCCGGTCGCCACGACTCCACGGACCGGTCGTGAGCCAAAAGTACACCTGCCAAGTGGCCGGCCACGATGGCCCCTAGTTGAACCCATCCAACTGTTGTCGGCGACACCCGCGTCCAATCCACAGGATCGGCGACCGTCCCGAACAAGTCCCACCCCCTGCCGTAAGGATCCGACGCAAGCACCCGGAACAACTGCCCTTCGAGGGCCAGCAACGAGAAGTAGTGGGCCACGTGGTAGCCGAGCAGTATCGGCAAGAGCGAGTGCCCGAACCGGAAGGCGAACCCAGTTCCCTCTGTCAGCCGGTCACCAAGGCGAGACGCCAGATGGTAAGCAACTCCGACGACGAACACCATCCAGAGAAGACC
>JAKURX010000151.1 GCA_022451505.1 Acidimicrobiales bacterium
GCGCCATGCCGACTTCAAGGGCTACTCCTTCAGCCGTGAGGACGTGAACGCAAGGTCCCTGGCAAACCAGTACGCGCAGGCCCTCGGGCACAACTTCACCCATGAGATGAAGCCCCTCGAGGTGGAGATGCTGGTGGCCGAGATGAGCGAGGAGGACGGTGGAGACCAGCTCTTCCACCTCCTTTACGACGGTACGGTCATGGACATGGCCTCCTTCGTGGTCATCGGGGGCGAGGCTGAGGCCATTCGGGACCGCCTGGAGGGGACGTGGAGCCAGGAAGCCAGCCTGTCCGATGCGGTGAAGGCTTCGGTGGGAGCGCTGGCCGGCCCGGACCGCACCCTGGTTGGAGACGATCTGGAGGTGGCGGTACTAGCACGTCAGAGTGGCCGACGGGCCTTCCGGCGGGTGGAGGGCGACGAGCTGGACGCCCTCCTGGCGTGACCTCCGGCGTTCCGACGGCCTGAGGTCGGACGGTGCAGCGCCGGATCTACGGGATCGAGAACGAGTACGGCATCACCTGCACCGTCGACGGCTCCCGTCGCCTCAGCCCGGATGAGGTGGCTCGGTACCTGTTTCGCAGGGTGGTGTCTTGGGGGCGGAGCTCCAACGTGTTCCTGGTTAACGGCGCCCGGCTGTACCTCGACGTGGGGTCGCATCCTGAGTACGCCACCCCGGAGTGCGCGTCGGTTCGCGACGTGGTGACCCACGACAAGGCAGGGGAACGAATCCTGGAGCAGTTGGTGGGGAGCGCCGAGCAGCGGCTTCGGGAGGAGGGGATCGACGGCGACGTCTTCCTCTTCAAGAACAACACCGACTCGGCCAACAACTCCTACGGCTGTCACGAGAACTACCTGATCACCCGTCGGGACGACATGTCGGACCACGACGAGGTCCTGATCCCGTTTCTAGTTAGCCGTCAGATCTGGGCGGGGGCCGGAAAGATCTACGAGAACGCCCGGGGTGGTGCCGGGTTCAGCATCAGCCAGCGGGCAGCCCACATATGGGAGGGAGTGTCGAGCGCCACCACCCGCTCACGTCCCATCATCAACTCGCGTGACGAGCCCCACGCTGACGCCGAGCGGTACCGACGACTACACGTGATCGTGGGTGACTCCAACATGAGTGAGTACGCAGGGTTCCTGAAGGTTGGAACGTGCGGCCTGCTGCTCCGGATGCTGGAGGAGCCGAGCGTGGTGTTCCGGGACATGACTCTGGAGAACCCGATCCGGGCCATCCGGGAGATCAGCAACGACCTCACCTGTCGTCGGACGGTAAGGCTGGCCAGCGGGCGCGAGGTCAGCCCGTTGGACATCCAGCGAGAGTTCCTAGACCGGGCGGTCCGCTTCGCGGAACGGCGCGACATGTCGCCGGAGGAGGACCAAGTCCTGGCTATGTGGCGGCACTGCCTCGAAGCGATCGAACGGGACCCCCTCGAGTTGCGCCGTGAATGTGACTGGGTGGCCAAGTACCACCTGGTGGAGGCCTACCGGGAACGCCACGGGCTCGCCCTGTCCGATCCCCGGGTGCTTCTCCTGGATCTGCAATACCACGATGTGGACCGGCGACGGGGGCTCTTCTACCGCATGCAGGATCGAGGGCTGGTCGACCGGGTGACCACCGACCGAGAGATCGCCACGGCCGTCGAGGAGGCACCGACCGATACCCGGGCCCGGCTCCGGGGGGAGTTCATCCGCCGGGCCAAGGAGCAGCGACGGGACTTCACCGTGGACTGGGTCCACCTGAAACTGAACGACCAGGCTCAGCGGACCGTCCTATGCAAGGACCCGTTCCGGTCCGAAGATGAACGGGTCCAGAAGCTGATCGACTCCCTCTGATCACCTCACCCGGGACCGTCGGCTCGGCCCGCAGGGCGCCCGGTGGCGGCCGAACGGGCCGACATAGGGTGGGACAGTGGCCGAGATGATGAAGCTGGAGAGGCTCCTGGACCTAGTGGCCCTGCTACTGGAGACAGAGGAGCCGCTGAGCCGGCACGAGATCCGGAACCACCTCCCGCCCGGCGCCTACGCCGATGACGAGGTGGCCTTCCGCCGGACCTTCGAACGCGACAAGGACGAGCTCCGAAGCATGGGCCTCCCCATTGCAGTCGAAACGGTTCCGGGCACTGATCCGCCGCTCGACGGCTACAGCATCCGCCGCTCCGAGTTCGAGGCAGATCTCCCGATCTTGGATACCGAGGAGATGGCGAGCCTGGCGCTGGCCTCGGCGCTGGTCCGCTTCGACGCGGCGCGCCCCGACGCCCCGATCTGGCTACTTGGTGGAAGCCCGTCGGGCGATGGAGGGGACTCGGCTATTCCCGTAGCCGAAGTGGCAGACGGACCCCTGGTCCGAGACCTGATGGGGGCCGTCATGGACAGACGGGTGGTTTCGTTCGACTATCGAGGAGAGCGCCGGACGGTCGAACCCCATCGCCTGGTCTTCACCCGTGGCCACTGGCAACTATCCGGCCTGGACCGCGGTCGGGGCGCCGGACGGCAGTACCGGTGCGACCGCTTCGAGGGGCCGGTCTCGGTCAGCGACGAACTGATTGCCGTTCCGGCTGTGCCCATCGAGGTGCGCGAGGACCATGCCTGGCAGTTCGGAGACGGTGACGAGGTAGCGGTGGATCTTCTGGTCGACAAGCGGCATCTCCCGTGGTTGACCAGCTTTCTCCGTGGTGCCGAAGTTATCGAGAAGCGTGATGACGGCTCGGTACTGGTCCGCGAGATGGTCCGGGACGCTGCGGCCTTCCGGTCCTTCGTCCTGACCTTCCTGGACGGCGCCGAGGTCGTAGCCCCGACCGGGTTCCGTGACGAAATGGTGGCCTGGTTGGAGGCACTGGCGTGAGCGGACTTGGTGCCGCCCAGCGGGTCCAGCGACTCCTCGCGCTAATCCCATGGTTACGAGAGCACCGTCCGGGAGGTGCCACCATCGCCGAGGTGTCGGACCGGTTCGACTACCCGGCCGCCGATCTGGTCTCCGACCTGACTGACGTTGTGAACTTCGTTTCGGCTGACAGGTACCAGCACTTTCTGAGTTTCGACGTGGTCGTGACCGAGGACCGGATCCGAATTGATCGCGACACCCTGCTGAACAGACCCATGAGGATGGGGAGCGCAGACCTGGCAGCCCTAGTGGCAGCGGGACGTGCTGCCGCCATCTTGTTGGGCGATGATCGGTTAGGGCCCCTGGAGCGGGCCGTGGCCAAGCTGGTCGGCACGCAGACTTCCACAGCCCCAACAGTGGAACTCCGCCTAACCTCCGGCGGGGAGAAGGTTCTGACACTCCTGCGGGAGGCCATCCGATCGGGCCGGTGCGTGGAGTTGGACTACTACTCCTACAACCGCGACGAGGAAACGAGGCGAGTGGTGGAGCCTCACCGGTGCGTCTATGACGGGTTTTGGTACCTGATCGCCTACTGCCGGTCGGTGGGAGCCGGACGAGTGTTCCGTTTGGACCGGATGCGCGGTGCCACGCTGACCGACTTGTCGTTCGTCTCGACGGAGGAGGTGGCCGAAGCAATGGACGCAATCCCAGTGGATGGGAGCCTCCCTGAGGGGGTCCTCGAACTAGACCCGGAGGTGCACTGGGTGGGCGACCAGTACCCACACACCGCCCTGGACCGCCTAGACGATGGCCGAGTTCAAGTCACCCTGCCAGTGACGGCAGACCGGTGGCTGGAACGCCTCCTGCTCCGGTTGGGCCCGTCAGCCCGGGTGATTTCGGCGCCCGAGGGCCAGGGTGAGGAGCTGCGGGCCGCAGCCGCAGCAAGCGTCCTGTCCCGCTACCGGTAGTGACGCGCCGCCGACGAACACAGCCCGAC
>JAKURX010000152.1 GCA_022451505.1 Acidimicrobiales bacterium
TACACGTTCAAGAGGGCGATCGACTCTGCGGGGAGTTACATCCCGCTGCTGCTGCCGTTCGTCGACATCGATTCCTCGGATCTGATTGAGGCGGTCGATGATCGGACATTCACGGTCAGTGCGAATCGCCCGACAGCGCTGCTCGAGCGGTTCCTGACGTTCCAGGTGTTCGCCCCGATCGACAAGGAACTGGCTGAGGCGAATTCCACCGAGGAGGATCCGTGGGCGTTCGACTACTTCGTCGACAACAACAACTCTTCGGGTCCGTACATATTGACCAACTGGGATCGTGCTACCGGCGAGTTGGTGCTCGACGTCAATCCAGGCTTCCCGGGTGAGGTCAACAACTGTGGTGTGATCATCAAGAACGTGCCCGATGCGGAGCAGCGAGTTCAGCTTCTCCAGAACGGGGAGCTCGACGTGGTCATGGGGGTCCCGCCGCGGTTGCTGCCCGTCCTCGAGGAGGACCCGGACATCACCGTGTTCCGGGCGCCGTCGTCACGGGTCAACTACCTGTATATGAACCGGGCGTACCCGCCGTTGGACAACAAGTTGGTCCGTCAGGCCATCTCGTGGGCCGTGCCCTATGAGGCGCTTCTCGAAAATGTCCAGTACGGCTATGCGCAGCAGGCTGGAACCTTGGTGACGTCGCCGATGGAGACCTATCAGGGCGAGGCCGCCGGGGTGTACACCTTCGACCTGGACAAGGCCAAGGAAGTATTCGAGCAGTCCGGCGTGGAGCCGTTCTCGATCGAATTGGGGGTCCAGCAGTCTCAAGCTCAGGACCAGCAGGCAGCAGTGCTGATCCAGGACAACCTCCGCCAGATCGGCATCGACCTGCAGATCAACATCCTGCCCGACGGCGACTTCCAAGGTCGGCGAAACAACCGCGAGATGCCGATGGCTTTCCACCAGTGGTACTCGTGGGGAGACGACCCCTTCTACCAGATGACCTTCCTCGCAGGGTGTGGTTCGTTTGTGAACTTCGCCGACGGCTGCAACGAGCGCCTCGACGAGATCGTCTCGGAGGGCAAGTTTGAGACCGACCCTGCCCGTCGGGCGGAGTTGTCTCTGGAAGCCCAGCAGATCATGGTCGACGAGGCCTCACGGGCCTACCTCTGGTCGGCCGACTGGACCATCGCCACCCAGTCCGGAATCACCGGCGTGAAGAAGGACTTCAGTTCCGTCCCACGCCTCGAGGCCCTCGGCTGGACCGGTTAGGGCGCAGGAACACAAATAGAAGACACACCGACTACGGGTGGGGCGGGCGAGCGGCCCCCCCACCCGTAGCCAGGTCAGGCACGGTTCATCCCGTGTTCGCTAGCCTCGAGTGTGTCTACCGGTGGCCACCCCGGGCCGTGTCCCCCTATGAATCAAGCGCCGTCGTGATCGGGGAGATCCGGACGTGAGTAAGTACCTGTTGAGACGTGTCGGTACTTCACTGCTCACGGTGTTCGGAATCGTCGTCGTTGTTTTCTTTATTGTCCGAGTGCTTCCGGGTGACGCAGCCGCAGTGCGGGCTGGACCCTACGCAAACCAGGAGTTGATCGACCGGATCGCCGACAAGTACGGCCTCAACGACCCGATCCTCGTTCAGTTTGCCGACTACATGAGCGGGGTGGCTCAGGGCGATCTCGGGGTATCGATCCGCACCAATCAGGGCGTTACTGGCGAACTGCTCGATCGCCTGCCCGCATCTCTTGAACTGGCCGTCTATTCGGTGGTCCTGGCGACTCTGGTCGGGGTGAGCCTCGGGGTCTTAGCTGCTTACCGACAAGCGACCTGGGTGGACCGTTTCGCACGGATCTTCGCCGTCGTTGGATCGGCTATGGCCTTGTTCTGGTTGGGTCTGCTCCTCACCTTTTTCTTGGCCTTCCAGTGGAAGTGGTTTCCAGGCCCCGTGGATCGTCTAGCCATCGGTAGCGAAGACCCGCGCACTTTCACCGGCTTCTATACCATCGACGGCTTCCTCTCGGGCCGGCCGGAAATCGCATGGGAGGCTTTCAGGTATCTCGCCCTTCCGGTTATCACACTGGCCTTCGTCCTCGCGGCACCGATACTGAAGATGGTTCGGTCGGCGATGATCGAGGCTCTGGACAGCGATTTCGTGCGCACCGCGAAGGCAATGGGTGTGCCACGACGGCAGATCCTTTTCGTGGATGGCTTTCGCAACGCACTCATCCCCGTTACGACCACCATCGGGATCGTGTTCGGATTCATGATCGGCGGCAACATCCTTGTTGAGTTCCTTTTCTCCTGGCCGGGCATCGGTCGCTACGCCTTCGATGCAATCACCACCAGAGACCTTGAGGCTCTTCAGGGGTTCGTGGTGTTCGTCGGCGTGATGTACGTCGTGTTGAACATGGCGATCGATATCGCTTATGCGCTCATCGACCCGAGAATCCGTCTCGGTAGTGGGACGGCAAAGTGACTGTCGAAGGGGTTACATCCCCTGGGAGCTCGCCTGCTGGCCGGTTCCTCGTCACCCGCGTCCATGTCCCCGAAGAAAAGTCCCGCCCCCGCAAGGTCTTGTCATTCATGCGGGCCAACCCCCTCTTCACCGTCGGGGTGGCACTCCTTGTGGCGTTCGTCGGCTTGGCGGCCATTGGCCCGTTCCTCGTCGGGGATCCCCTCAGAACCAATCCCGCCGGAATGTTCTCACCCCCGTCGGCCGACCATTGGTTCGGTACCGACGAGTACGGCCGAGACGTTTTCGCCCGGGCGGTGAACGCGGCTCGACTGGACCTGTCCATCGGCCTCGCCATAGCGCTTGTTGCCATGACGATCGGTTCCACCATCGGGGTCGTGGCCGGCTACTTCGGTGGCCGGACGGATGAGATAATCATGAGGTTGACCGATGTCCTCCTGGCCTTCCCCGGCTTCGTGCTGGCCTTGATCATCGTCGCAGCCCTGGCTGAATCTCTGCTCAACGTGGTGATTGCTGTTGCTGCGGCCTACGTTCCCTACTTCATCCGGCTTACCCGGGCCCAGGCCTTGGTGGAGCGGGAACAGGAGTACGTGGACGCGGCGCGGTTGGCCGGAAACAGCCCGATTCGGATCGCCTTCTGGCATGTGATGCCCAACTCGTTGCGACCCGCTCTGGTGTCGGCGACCCTGGTGACCGGCTGGGCGGTTCTAACTGTCGCCGGGCTTGCCTTTCTGAGCGTCGGTATCCAGCCGCCGCGGGCCGAATGGGGAGTGATGGTGGGGGAGGGGGCAGGCGACATCATCACCGGAGAGTGGTGGACTTCACTGTTCCCGGGGGGAATGATCGTCTTGGCCGTGATGGCCTTCCACTTCATCGGCGACGACCTCATGGAGTCGAGGAGATGAGCCTCTTCGAGGTGGAGGGACTAATGGTCGGCGTCGCCGATACCCCGTACCCCATCCTCCGAGATGTGAGTTTTTCGGTTGAAGCCGGGGAGGTTCTTGCCTTGGTCGGCGAGTCAGGCTCTGGGAAAACCATGGCGGCGTTAGCGGCGCTGGGCCTTCTTCCCTTCGGAATCGAGATGACCGGAGGGGATGTGAGGCTCGGGGGCGAGAGCCTCATGGGG
>JAKURX010000153.1 GCA_022451505.1 Acidimicrobiales bacterium
CTGGTCGGGGTCGCCACGTCGTCGGGGGGCTCGAAGAGGCGACCTGCGCCATCAGGGGACATGGTCGGCGACCCTACGGCCATCACCGGCCCAACCGGTGGAACCGGAATCGGGCCAAAGGCGGGCCCGGTACGTCCTGGCCAAGTCCATGGAACGGGCCCGGGAGCTCAACGTGGGCAACACCTCACCCACCTAGACATCTAGGTCAACAACCTGGAGCATCACAACAACATGCCCGTCCCTAGCCGCACCGTTGCCGGTCAACCACAGATTGTTGATCCCCCACCGCTAGGTTCGGACCATGCCCTCCCAAATCGGTTCCCTAGCCGTCACCGGCGACCCTGCCGCCGACCGCCTGCTGAACACCGACCCGTTGGCCCTGCTGATCGGCATGCTGCTCGACCAACAGGTGCCCATGGAGTGGGCCTTCCGGGGGCCGGCCACCCTGGTCAACCGGCTTGGTGGCTTGGACGCTGGGGCCGTCGCCGACATGGACCCCGAGGCCTTCCTGGAGGCCTGCCAGGCCAAGCCGGCCATCCACCGCTTCCCCAGGTCCATGGCTGGCCGTATCCAGGACCTGTGCCGCCACCTGGTCGATCACCACGGCGGTGACGCAGCCGACATTTGGCGGGGGGCGTCCGACGGGGCCGACCTGTCGCGCCGGCTGCGGGCCCTGCCCGGCTACGGCGCCGAAAAAACAATGATCTTCGTGGCCATCCTGGCCAAGCGCATGGGCGTGGCCCCCGAGGGTTGGGAGGCGGCTGCCGGCCCGTTCGCCGACGACGTGCCCCGGTCGGTCGCAGACATCGACAGCCCCGAGGCCCTGGCCACCGTGCGGGCCTGGAAGAAAGCCCAGAAGGCGGCCGGGAAGTCTAAGCAGGACTAGCCGGGCCGGAGTTCAGGTTCGAACGGTGCCGTCGGCTAGGGCGGCCGTGAACCATTCGTAGGTAGAGGCCAGGCCCTCAGCCAGCCCGGTAGACGCCGTCCATCCCAAGTCGGTCAAGCGGGAGACGTCCAGCACCTTGCGGGGCATGCCGTCTGGCCTCGATGTGTCAAAGGCCAGGTCGGCCTCCGGGTACACCAGGTCGCGAACCGCCTCAGCCAACTCCCGGATGGTGAGATCCACCCCGGTCCCCACGTTCACGTGGCCGGCCTCCGAGTAGTGGTCCATGAGGAACAGGCAGGCGTCAGCCAGGTCGTCCACGTGGAGGAACTCTCGTCGGGCGTCGCCCGTGCCCCACACCTCGACCTCGGCCAGGCCGGCCTCCTGAGCCTCGTGGAACCGCCGCATCAGGGCGGGCAGGACATGTCCGTCCTCCAGGTCGAAGTTGTCGCCCGGCCCGTACAGGTTGGTGGGCATAGCCGAGATGAAGTCGTCACCGTACTGGCGACGGTAGGTCTCGCACAGTTTGATGCCGGCGATCTTGGCCAGGGCGTAGCCCTCGTTGGTGGGTTCCAGCGGCCCCCCCAGCAGCGCCTCCTCGGTGATCGGCTGGTTGGCCAAGCGGGGGTAGATGCAGGAACTCCCAAGGTAGAGCAGTTTCTCCACCCCGATCCGGTGGGCGGCCTGCACCACAGTGCCGTGGATCATCAGGTTGTCGTAGAGGAACTCGGCCGGACGGGTGCTGTTGGCGTGGATGCCCCCCACCGTCCCGGCCCCCAGGCACACGTAGCGGGGCCGCTCCTCATCGAACCACGCGTCCACCGCTGACTGGTGGCGCAGGTCCAGTGCCTCGCGGCCGACGGTTCGCACGTCGGTAAACCCTTCGACTTCCAGCCGGCGGACCACCGCCGAGCCGACCAGGCCACGGTGTCCGGCCACGAAGACCGGGGCCTGTCGGTCGATCATGGGGCGACGCTAGCCCTGCGTGGCCGACGGGTCAGCCGGGTCGCCGATGGCTCCCATGGCCGCCAAGTAGGTCCCCAACAGCTCGGCTGCCATGGCTACCGAGACGGCGTCCAGGGGGTCGTCTCCCCCTCCGGCCCGGGCCACCACGTGCTCGAGGGCGTTGTCCAGCGGGGCCACCACATCCGACGGGTCGTCGTCCAGGGCCCCGTCGCCCAGTTCCTGGCCGTGATCGGTGACCAGGCCTGCAGCGTCAAAGACTTCCAGGTACCACCCGACAATGTTGACAACGTCGTCACGGCTGAGCTGGCTGGCCGCCTCGGCTGGCAAGCGTTCAGCGATCCAGTCCACGGCGTCGTCGACCTCCAGCACCACCGGCATGGCCGACTCCTCGAGGCGCCGGACAGTCGAGCCCACAGCAACCAGGGCGATGGCAGCCACCAGCACGGTGCCCAACGTAAGGAAAAACCAGATCACGGCCTGATCATGCCAGCGAGCAGTGGTCCTCCGTGGGCAGCGCCCGAACGACAGTCGAAGCGGCCGGTGACTGGGGAAGGACTCGTGTGATGTCCCGGCTCAGATACCGATGCGCTGGGCCAGCAACTCGCGATGATACGTCGGGTCGCCGAACAGCAACTCGGAACTCTTGGCCCGCTTGAAGTAGAGGTGGGCCGGGTGCTCCCACGTGAAGCCGATACCTCCGTGGATCTGGATGTTCTCGGCCGTGGTGTGGAAGTAGGCCTCGGAGCAGTACGCCTTGGCCAGAGAGGCCACCGACGGCAACTCGTCGTTCAGCTCGGCGGCACACCATCCCGCGTAGTAGGCGGCCGACTTGGCCGACTCCACCTCGAGCAGCATGTCGGCGCACTTGTGCTTGATGGCCTGAAAACTGCCGATGGGGCGGCCGAACTGCACCCGGTCCTTGGCGTACTGCACCGCGGTGTCCAGGCAGACCTGGGCACCTCCGACCTGCTCGGCGGCTAGGGCCACCGCGGCGAGGTCCAGTACCCGCTCCAGGACCGTCCATCCCCCACCCTCGGTACCGACCAGGGCAGCTGACACGCCGTCGAACTCGAGGCGAGCCTGCTTGCGGGTCATGTCCATGGTGGCCAAGGCGGTACGGGTGAGGCCATCAGCGTCCCCGTCCACCCGGAATAGCGACACGCCACCCGGGGTGCGGGCGGCCACCAGCACTAGGTCGGCGATGTGGCCGTCCAGCACGTACATCTTGGTGCCGGTCAGGGTCCAGCCGTCACCGTCGGCAGTGGCCTCCATGGCAATGCCGGCCTCGTCCCACTTCCCACTCTCCTCAGTGAAGGCCAGCGTGGCGATAGTAGATCCGGAGGCGATGCCGGGCAGCAGGTCGGCCCGGGCCTCGTCGTCGCCCGAGTGGATGAGCGTGTTGGCGGCCAGCACCACGGTGGAGAAGAACGGAGCGCACAGCAGTGCACGGCCCATCTCCTCCATGACCACGATGAGCTCCACGTAGCCGTAGCCCTGTCCGCCGTGCTCCTCGGGGATGATCAGGCTCTGCAGACCTAACTGCTCGGCCATCATCGACCAGGTCTCGGCGTCGTAGCCGTCCTCGGTCTCCATGAGTTCGCGGACGGTGGCCTCCGCGGAGTAGTTGTCCAGGAACTGGCGCACGAACTCGCGCAACTGGTCCTGTTCCTCGCTGAAGGCGAAGTTCATCTGTATTCTCCCCGCTTGGGACCCGGCTGAAATGACGGCGGAACAGCGCCGACGACGGCACGGTTCTACCAGCCGTCATCCACGGCGACGACATCGGGCGGTGCCCCCACCCGCCGTCCGGCCCGCCCGCCCCGCGGTTGGAGTGCACGGAACCCGGCGCCATCATGGAGAGAAGCGCGCGCTTGGGCGCCCGCCCAGCCCCGCCC
>JAKURX010000154.1 GCA_022451505.1 Acidimicrobiales bacterium
AATCGCTTACGACCACCTCACCGTTCAACAGCGCTACAGCTAGGCAGTACTCCAAACTGAACCGCGCCTCGAGTTCATCTGCGGGTCTTGGGAACTTGAGTACTTCGATGTTTCTGGCTGGAATAGTCGCGGTGATTCCGATGACCTCTTCGGGAACCAGGTCATAGTCCGCCCGTAGCGCAAGAAGGCCATCGATCGAAGCGGTGGCGTAACTGCAACACGGCTAAGGCTTGACACACAGACCGAACTCCTCAATGGCGAGAGGATTTCCTAGCTTCGCTAAGGGTCCGTCGAACCCGGGCGCGTCGACGTCGGCCAACAGCCGCAGGACCCCCCATTCACCATCCAGGGTTTCACTCGATCCGGTTGCCCCTGCTGACGCCAGTCCTGCCGCCAACACCCCGTTGTGCGCTGCCAGCCCGGTGTGAAGATGGATCGCCGTAGTACCGAGCTGGCTCTTGAAGCCTGCTGACAGACTCGTCGCAATGGCTAGGGCATTACCGGTGGCCGTTGCGTCGATGCCAAGAAGGCGCGCGCAGGCCACTGCGGAAGCAAGCGTGCCGATGGTGGCTGTCGAGTGGAACCCCTTGTCGAAGTGGGACATATTGAGGGCCTCGCCTAGTCGCATCTGCACCTCGATACCAACGATGTAGGCGTCCAGGAGCGTTCTTCCCGATACTCCGCTTTCCTCACCCAGCGCCAACAGAGCGGGCAGGATTGCTGCGCTCGGATGGCTCGTGGCCGGGACGTCGTAATCGTCGTAGTCGAGGGCATTCGCTGCGGTTCCGTTCGCAAGTGCAGCCCACGGAGCCGGTCGGCCCGTATTGGTACCGGCGACGGTGGCCGGGCCGCCCCCCCATTCGGAGATGGTGTTGTGTACTGAAATGGCCGCTGGGTCACTGGCACCAGCAACGAGGCAAGCAAGGGTGTCAATAAGACCCGCTCGTGCTCGTGCGTAAGCATTCTCACCGTGATCGTCGGAGGTCTCTGCGGCCCAGCGAGCCAGGGTCGTAACTGCAGTCAACGCGCTACCCCCAGACCTGGTGTGCTACCCGGAGGAAATTGCCACCCAGGATGCCGGTGACCTCGGTGTCGGAAAAGCCGCGTGTAAGTAGTTGATCGCAGATCTCGTAAATCTGCCCGGGCTGGGCGCCATTGATGTTGGGTGTGTCGTAGCCCTGCCCAGGCGGCCAGTAGTCCGGTCGGGCGCTCAGCTCTTCGGTCAAGTCGAGGTCGTCAAAGATGTGGTCAAGGCCGATCCCGACATGCTCTGGCCCTACAAGCTCCGCTAGATAGCAGGCGTGCTCGACCATGGTGCCGGTAGAGCTGTCATTGGCGCCAAGGAAGATTCCGAGTCCAGTGACACCGACCACACCGCCTGTGGCAGCACATGCACGTATCTGGTCGTCGGTGATATTCCGGTCGTGATGCCACACCGCCTTCGGATTCGAATGAGAGAAGACAACGGGATCTGTTGAGATATCCATTGCCTCCATGGTTGTCCGGTAGGCGGAGTGGGAACAGTCAACGATCATCCCAACCCGGTTCATCTCCTGCACAACTGTCCGACCGAACTCGGTCAGCCCGATGTCCTCGTCGTGGCATCCGCCGCCAACTTCGTTATTGAGGTTGTAGGCGAAAAGTGCCTGACGTACGCCAAGCCGATGAAAGAGGCTCACCATGTCGAGGTCGCCGTTGAGTGCGCACATACCCTCGAGGTCGAACGCAACTGCCAACTTGCCTTCGCGCTTAGCCCTTTTCACATCGTCGGTCGTATCGACCATTAGATACCGGTCGAGATTCGACTCGATATAACGCCGGTAGGCGGCCAGAACTGGGAACGCCGTCTCCCAGGTGGGGATGTCGTAGACAACGTTGAGGGACACGAAACTGATTCCCGCTTGACGCCAGTTCTCGAGTCCAGCGAGATCAGTTCGGGGATCTGGGTAGACCCCGGCGTGGCTGTCCCACACAAGTGCGTCCCTATAGACCGTGTCGACCCGGGAGTGTGTGGCCTCGTCCCCCATTTCGGCAAGGTAGCAGTAGCGGTGGTTCCGGTTAGGTGGCTGAGGTGCCACCGGATGCGTCTAATGCCCAGCCGCCGGCTAGATATGGGTGGAGCATCTGCTTCGTATCGCTTACTGAAGGTCCTCAATGCAGGCGCCGTCTACGGCACTCATCCGCTCGCCTCCGTCTCACGAGTGCGCGGAAATATCTGTACACCACCAAGCTCGAGTCGCTGACGGCGGAGCCGCATCCGCTCGATTTTCCACTCCCCATCGACACGCCGGTACAACTCTTCGTACCAGCCAGCCCCCCACAGTTTCCCCATGCCGCTGGCCTCCGAAAACCATATTTGGTCTTCCATAGCCCAGATTCCCCGGGCGGTGTCATCGCCGGTGATCTCGATCTCGCTCATGTGGCCGTGGTGGACGGTGATGGCTCCTTCGAGGATCGGCGTGAGCATGTCGATGAACGCGTCTCGACCGGTGACCACGGTGCCGGGGCCGGTGTCGTCGGTCGTATCGATCACCGCGTCCTCAGCAAAGACCCCCCGGTACGCCGTCCAGTCCTTCTGGTCCATGGTCCGGAAGTATCGAGCCTTGAGTTGACAGATCTGCTCAATGTCGTCCAGGTCAGTCGTCATGTGACTCGACGGTAGCCCCCAATGACTGACCGTCCATCAGAAGGACCTACTTGATGACCACTCCGGCGCCTTCCGGGTCGAAGTCCTCAGGCCACCTGGTGTTCTCGTCTCCAAATGACCCACCGAAGTTTGTCCCGGAGAGGTCCGCCCCGGCGAGATCTGCGCCCCAGAGGTTCGCCCCCGACAAGTCTGCGTTGCTGAGATTCGCGCTCTTGAGGTTTGTACGGGTAAGAGTCGCCCCGGTGAGATAAGCGCCCGCAAGGTTTACGTTGCTGAGATCCGCATCACCGAGGTACGCCCAGGTCAGATATGCACCAGCAAGATCTTTCCCTTTAAGGCTTCTCGCTGCGAGATTTGCTCTCCAAAGAACGGCCCCACGGCCGATTCTGTACTGGTGAGGCTTCACAGAGACAACATTACGACCACAACTGAGTCAGGTTCCGTGGTGTCGGAGGGGGGACTTGAACCCCCACGCCCTTGCGGGCACTAGCCCCTCAAGCTAGCGCGTCTGCCAATTCCGCCACTCCGACGTGACCTCCGGACCGGTGCGGTCGGCCAGCGTACCGGCTCCCCATTGGTACTAGCGGCGCATCGCCAGCCAGAATGACAACCGGGGTACGACCGGAGGGAACATGGAGCACCGACGAGTTGGGCGGGCCGGCTTGAAGGTAAGTGCCTTGTCTTTCGGCAGTTGGGTCACCTTTGACCAGCAGCTCAACGACGATGCGGCTCTTGAGTGTCTCCAGACGGCCTGGGACGCTGGAGTGACATTCTTCGACAACGCCGAGGCCTACGCCGGTGGCGAGTCGGAACGGATTATGGGCCGCTGTTTTGAACGACTCGGCTGGGCCCGAGAGACCTATACCGTCTCAACAAAGTTCTTCTGGGGCCTGCGGGACGGGCCCAACACCCGCCTCACCCTCAACCGTAAGTACCTCATGCAGGGCATTGACCGCTCTCTCGAACGGTTTGGCCTCAACCACGTAGACCTTGTGTTCTGTCACCGGGCCGATCCGGAAACCCCGATGGAGGGGGTGGTGTGGGCCAT
>JAKURX010000155.1 GCA_022451505.1 Acidimicrobiales bacterium
GTCGACCAAGCGGGCCGGGCGGGCCGTCAGCAGGATGGTCGTGCGGCCACCCACCAAGTGCTCCACGAGGCGGATCCCCTCGGGGATCGGAGGGTCAGTGACCGATGCCTCAAAGAAGCGATCCCAGGCCCGGATCTCGCCGGCCAGCAGGTGCTGACGCCCCGAGGCGTCGGACAGCACCCCATCGACGTCGACCACCACTGCGGGCCCGCGGGCCCCGGGCCGGGTCCCGGGGAAGTGGACGGCTTCCGTGGCTCAGTCCTCCTGCGGGGACTCGGCGGCCCGGATCCGGATCTCGTCGACCACGCCCGAGTCGGCCAGAGTCGTCGTGTCACCCAGGTCGCGCCCCTCGGCCACGTCGCGCAGCAGCCGGCGCATGATCTTCCCGCTCCGGGTCTTGGGAAGGTCGGGTACCAGGACCACGGCCTTGGGTCGGGCGATGGGTCCCAGCTTGGTGGCCACATGGGCCCGGACCTCCTCGCCCAGCTCGGTCGACGCCTCATGGGTCCCCCTCAGGATGACGTAGCCCACGATGGCCTGGCCGGTGGTGTCGTCGGTAGCTCCCACCACAGCCGCCTCGGCCACCGCTGGGTGGTCAACGAGGGCCGACTCCACTTCGGTGGTCGAAATGCGGTGGCCGGACACGTTCATAACGTCGTCCACCCGACCCAGGAGCCACAGGTAGCCGTCCTCGTCAAGTTTGGCGCCGTCACCGGCGAAGTACCGGCCCTCGAACCGTGACCAGTAGGTCTCGGTGTAGCGCTCCGGGTCGCCCCAGATTCCCCGCAGCATCGACGGCCACGGCCGGGTGATGGTCAGGTAGCCGCCCCCCTGGGTCACCGGGTGGCCTGCGTCGTCGACCAGCTCGGCGAACACCCCGGGGATGGGCTGGCAGGCCGAGCCCGGCTTGGTGGTCGTGACACCGGGCAGTGGGCTGATCATGTGGCCGCCGGTCTCGGTCTGCCACCAGGTGTCCACGATGGGGCACGACGATCCTCCGATGTGGGTGTGGTACCAGATCCAGGCCTCAGGGTTGATGGGCTCGCCCACCGTACCCAGCACCCGCAGTGAGGACAGGTCGTGGGCCGACGGCTCGGTCGTCCCCCACTTCATGAAGGTCCGGATCGCCGTGGGGGCGGTGTACAGCTGGGTGACTCCGTAGCGCTCGATGATGTCCCACAGCCGGTCCCGGGGCCATGAGGCCCGGTCGCCGGTACGGAACTCGGGAAGCGGGGTGTCCGGCGTGCCCTCGTACATAACCGAGGTACACCCGTTAGCCAGTGGGCCGTAGACGATGTAGCTGTGCCCGGTTACCCAGCCGATGTCGGCCGCGCACCAGTAGATGTCCTCGTCGGCCCGGATGTCGAAGACCGTCCGGTGGGTGTAGGCCACCTGGGTCAGGTAGCCGCCCGTGGTGTGCATGATGCCCTTGGGCTTGGCCGTGGTCCCTGACGTGTACAGCAGGTACAACAACTGCTCGGAGTCCATAGGTTCGGCCGGACAGTCGCTCGAGGCCCCGGCCATCAGGTCGTGCCACCAGAGGTCGCGGCCCTCGACCATCGTCACCTCGGTATCGCACCTGTTGACGACCACCACGTGTTCCACCGACGGGGCACCGGATTCCAGGGCGGCGTCCACGTTGACCTTCAGGGCCGACGGCTCGCCACGGCGGTAGCCGGCATCGGCGGTGATGACCAGCCGGGCCTCGGCGTCCTCGCAGCGATCCACGATGGAGTCGGGGGAGAAACCGCCAAAGACCACGCTGTGGGCTACCCCGATACGGGTGCAGGCCAGCATGGCCACCGGCAGCTCGGGGATCATCGGCATGTAGATGGCGACCCGGTCGCCGCGCTCCAGGCCCAGGCCAGTCAGGACGTTGGCGAACCGGCAGACCTCGTCCAGCAGATCGGCGTAGGTGATCTCCCGGGTGTCGCCCGGCTCCCCCTCCCAGAAGTAGGCGATGCGGTCGCCCAGGCCAGCCTCCACGTGCCGGTCCAGGCAGTTGGCCGACATGTTCAGCTTCCCTCCGACGAACCACTGGGCGAAAGGGAGGTCCCAATCCAGGGTGGTGTGGAAGTCCTCGTCCCAGGTGAGTAGCTCGCGGGCCTGTCGGGCCCAGAAGGCCTCGTAGTCGGCGGCCGCCTCCTCGTGGTGTGAAGTATCGCTGAGTAATGCTGCGGCGGTGAACTGCTCGGACGGCGGGAACGTCCGGTCCTCAACGTAGTAGTCCTCGATGGTCGGTTCGCCCATGTCGCCCCCGTGGTTCCCTGCCAGCCTTCCGTAGCTCCGGCCGGGGACCGGACCCTAGTCAGCGACAGTCGTCCGGTCAGTTGCCGCCAGCGGTGGCTGACCACTCCAGGACCGTGAACCCTCCCAGGCCATCGGCATCCAGGAGCGCCTCGGCCTCGGCCACCCGGCTCCGGGCCCGCAGGGCCTCTAGGTCGCCCAGCCCGGCCCGCTCCTTCCAGACCCGTCGCCCTTCGTCTACCAGGTGGTTGATCCCGTGCTGACCGAGGAAGGTCGCCTGGTTGGTGGTCACCGCACCGTCGGGCAACTGGTCGACGGCTACCTCCACGGTCACGTCCTGCCCGCCAGGAACCGCGGTGGCCGGCCCGCCCCGTCCGTGGCCCCGATAGGTCCTTAGCCAGTCGGTCCACGGGCGGGAGGCCATCTCCTCAGTGGACGAGGCGTAGTCCACGACCAGCACCGACCCAGCCGACAGCGACGACCGGGCGGTGCCGACCCACCGGGCCGCCTCAGCCTGTACGGGGATCCGGGCACCGTCCTCCGGCTCGACGGACACCGGCGATTCGACAACCGGTCCCCGGACCTCGACGAACCCTCCCGTCTGATCCACGTCAACTCGGATCTCGTGCCACCGACCGCCTGTGGCTTCCAGCAGGCCGAAGGCCAGGTTGTCCAACAGCTCGTTAGCCAAGATCACGCCGGGGACATGCTCTCGGGAGAAGGCCTCGGCCAGGTCGGCCACTGACCGCACCCTCTCGTCTACTGGTTGCTGGGACCGGAGGGCTGCCGAACGCTCCACTAGGACGTGTTGGCCGGCGGCCAGACAGGCCGGCTGGGCGTCCCGGATGCTGCGAGCCAGCGTTCCCACCCCGGCCGCCGCTTCGACCACGGTGAAGTCAGCCGGTCGGCCCAGGGCCTCCCATCGGTTGTCTAGCCATCGGGCCACTACGGCACCGAACAGGGGCCCGACTTCGGGCGAGGTCAGGAAGTCTCCCCGACGGCCAGCTGCACCGCCCGAGGCGTAGAAGCCGCCCGCCTCGTCGTACAGGCAAGCCTCGACCCACTGGTCAAAGGGGAGCGGTCCCGAGGAGCGGATCCGCTCAGCGAGGCGATCGGCCAACGGCCGGTCGTCGATGTCAGCCCCCGAGGGCCAGCAGGCTGACGTCGGTGAAGCGGGCCACCAACTGGGGCGCCACACCGAAGGCCAGCGTCACCACGCCGCACAGGACGAGAGCCGAGACCAGCGACGGCGTCACGGGAACCGGGTCCCGGTCGCCGTGCAGCGGGTCGTCGGCCCACATGCGACGGGCCAGGGCGGCGTAGTAGTAGAGGGCAATCACCGAGTTCACGGCACCTACGGCAGCTAGGACGTAACCCCACGGCAAGCCGGCCCTGGCCACCACCCGGAACACC
>JAKURX010000156.1 GCA_022451505.1 Acidimicrobiales bacterium
CCGGGTGGCGGCTGCCCCGGCGGGTCTGGAGGGGCGGACCGGCATGCTGGTCGCCGCCACGATGGGAGCCGTGGGCTGCCAGAAGGGACTCGGCGCAATGCACGCCCTTTCCCATCCGATAGGCGCGGCCTTCGACACCCACCACGGCACCACCAACGGGGTGCTGATGCCCTACGTGCTGGCCGCCAACCGGTCTCCGGCCGAAGCGGCGGTGGCTGAGCTGGCCACTCGAGCCGGCATTGACGGCGGGTTCGACGGGTTCCTGCATCACGTGGTGACCATGCGCTCCGACTTGGGAATACCCCACACCGTCGTCGAACTGGGTGTGGACCCCGACGCGGGTCAGCGGATCGCCGCCGCGGCAGCCGTCGACCCCTCGGCGGCCACCAACCCGGTCCCCTGCACGCCCGAGTTCGCGGCCAGGGTCTTCGACGCGGCCTGTGAGGGCCGCTTGGACGGCCTGCGCTGAACCAACCGGGGTCGTGGGTTCAGCGTCTGAGGCCGGTCAGGTCGACGAGGGCCTCGGTCGATCGGGACGCGTCGTCTCCGGTCCCAGTGGATCCTCGGATGATCCGCCGGCGGACCGAGGCCGAGACCGTGTCGATGGTCAGCACCACGGTGATGGTCATCAGTAGCACCGCGCAGGCCGCTGGGAAATCTCGGAATACGAGGTGCGACACCAGTTCGGAGCCAACTCCCCCGGCCCCGATCATCCCCAGCACTGCCGAAGCTCGCACGTTGATCTCGAAGCGAAACAGCCAGTAGGAGGTGATGGTGGGCATCACCTGTGGGATCACCGCCCACCGCATCCTGCTCACCCACTGTCCTCCAGTCGCCTGGACGGCTTCGATCGGGCCGTTATCGATGCTTTCGATCGACTCGGTGGCCCACTTACCAAGGGTGCCGATCGAGTGGATCCCAATGGCCAGAGTGCCCGCCCAGGCCCCCAGGCCAGTGATCGGGATGAAGATCACGGCCAGGATCAACTCGGGGATGGCTCGGATGGCGTTGAACAACTGTCGGACCGGGGTCCGCACCCAGCCGGGGGCCACATTGTGGGCGGCTAAGAAGGCCAGAGGTAGCGAAAGGACGGCGCCGATGATCGTTCCGATCCAAGCGATATAGACCGACTCGAAGATCTTCCCGACAACGCCCCGCTCGTAGACCCTGGCGAAAGCCGGGGGCACCATCTGCCGGAGAACAGCCCAGGCGTCGCCTGGTGCACTTACAAGTCGGTCAAAGGTGACGTTTAGACCCGACACTGACCAGAGCGTGGCCAGAATCAGGACCAAGGCAATTCCCCACCGTCGCTTGCGGGTTTCCCGAGGTGGAAGCGGACGCCCTGGTGTGATGTCGGTGGAAGTAGCAGTGGTCACAGTTACACCAGACGTTTTCGAAGGGCCACGCTTATCTGATCGACGATCCAGACGACGACGAAGATGAGCACCAGTATTCCGAGTATCCGATCGAACTTGAAGAACTGTCGTTGGGCCTCGAGAACCCGCCCGATCCCCCCGGCACCGACCAAGCCGAGGACCACCGAGGCCCGGATGTTGAGTTCGAACACGTACAGGGCGTAGGCCACGTAGGCGGGGAGGACGGTTGGCAACACCCCGGTACGCACAACGGGGGTGTGCCGGCCGCCAGCCGCCCGTGCCGCCTCCAGAGGCCCAGGGTCGGCGCTGTCGATCGTCTCGCTGAACAACTTGACCATTACGGCCAGTGAGAACACCGATAGGGCCCACGAACCGGCGAAGGCGCCGATACCGATCGCCGTGACCAACAACTTGGCCCAGAACAGGTCGGGAACAGCCCGGACCACGTTCATGACCGCACGGCTGATCAGGTAGGTCGGCCGGTTCGGGGTGGTCAGTGGCGACATGGCGAAGCTGATCGGGAGAGCCAGGCTGCAGCCGATGACTGTCGCGACGACGGCGATCTGGAACGTCTCGATTAAGGGGCGAATCACGTTGCGCCCGTCGAACACCCAGTCCCACGGAACAGGCCAGAATTTCTCCCACAGCGGGTTCGACCAGACTTCCCAGAACGTCGAGGGGCTAAAGTTCACCTCGCGTGCCGCGAATACCGTGAATGCGGCAAGTACCAGAGTGATTCCCAAGCTGCGGATCCGGGGTCGGGGTCGGGTCGGCCTGGCCGACGCGATGGCGGTCACGGGGTCTCCTAGCCGTCGTTGGGCGAGACCGGTTCCTCGCCCATGGCCAGCAGGTCGTCGGCCGTGATGGCTCGGCCGTAGATTTTCTGAAAGGTGCCTTCGTCGACCTCGGCGATGTCACCGTCGTAGACCAGCTCACCGTCCCGTAGGCCGATGAGCCGTCGGGCGTACTCGCGGGCCAGGTCCAGGAAGTGCAGATTCACCACAGTGGTGATCCCCAGTTCCTGATTGATACGCCGTAAGTCCCCCATCACCTGTCGGCTGGTGATCGGGTCGAGGGAGGCGACTGGCTCGTCGGCCAGCATCAGCGACGGTTCCTGGGCCAACGCGCGGGCGATGCCGACCCGTTGCTGTTGTCCGCCGGACAGGTCGGAGGCCCGGACGTAGGCCTTCTCTATGATGCCCACCCGCTCCAGGGCGACCATGGCAGCCTCCCGGTCCTCGGCCGGCCACAGGCCCAGCGTGGAGCGCCAGGGTGGAACCCCGGAGAGTCGGCCCATGAGCACGTTGTTCACCACGGTGGTCCGGTGGACCAGGTTGAAGGTCTGGAAGATCATGCCGGTCCGGGAGCGCACCCGCCGCAGTGTGGCTGCCGACGCTCCGACCACCTCGGTGCCGTCGACGATGACCGAACCGGAGGTGGCCGGAACCAGGCCGTTCAGGACGCGAAGCAGCGTGGATTTTCCCGCTCCGGACAGCCCGACGATGACGACGAACTCCCCTTTGCCGACCGATAGGTCGACGCCTCGTAGGGCTTCTACGCCGCCGGGGTAAGTGACCGAGAGGTTCTCGAGACGGATCACCGGAGCACCGTCGGGCCTGGGGCTGTGCCCCAGCTCACTGTGCCCCAGCCATCAGCCTCCGGTGATACCTGCCTCGGCCGCCGCGCGGACGACATCGAAATCAGATTCGACAGCCGGTCGGATGTCGGTCCAGCCGGCGATCTCGTCCATCACGGCCTCGCCCTCGTCGGTCATCAGGTAGGCCGATATGGCGTTGTAGATGGCGGTCTTGAGCGAGGACGGCAACAAGGTGCTGGCTGCCACGACGTCGTTGGGGATCTCGGCGGTGAGGTTGAACACGATCACCTTCTCACCGACGTCGAGTTTTTCTTTCCGAAGCGAACGTCGGGCATCGTCGTAAGAGATGCCGACGTCGGCGTCGCCGGCATAGACCGCGGCGACCGCGCCGTCGTGTCCGCCCGTAAAGATTGGGACGATGTCCGACCGCGGAGCAATCCCAGCCTGTATGAGTTGTAACGACGGGAAGAGATAGCCCGATGTCGAACTTTCCTGGGTGAAGGCCACCCGCTTACCCGCGACCTTGCTCAGGTCAGCGATACACGACGAGCCAGGAGATACCGGGCCGTTGTCGCGGGTCTCGCCGAGTGCCTTGCCGGAGTCACCGAAGTAGACGCCGACCTGAAGGGCCACCGCGTCGAGCGCTCCTACTTGGACGACCTCGCCGTC
>JAKURX010000157.1 GCA_022451505.1 Acidimicrobiales bacterium
CGCCTCGCGTTCGCGGGTGGCAACGGACAGGGCCTCCCCCGTCGTGCCGAACACGGCCAGGCCCACGCATCCCTCGTCGAGCACCCTTTGCGCATGGGCCACCAACCGGTCGTGGGAGACCGAAAGGTCGGCCTCAAACGGGGTCAGGATCGGTGCCACCACCCCATCGGGCAGCAGCGGTCCGTCGTGTCCTCCCATGACCAGTCCCTTCCCGTTTGTCGCCATCCTGCTGCCCGCCAAAGCGAATCGTGGCACACCCTGCGCCTAGCCTGCGCCGGTGCCCGAACAGCAGTCCACCCCCTTCTCCGCGGACGGTCCTACCGGCATCCGGGCCGACTTTCGCAGCGACACCGTCACCCGGGCCACACCCGCTATGCGTCGGGCCATGGCCGAAGCCTCGGTCGGCGACGACGTCTACGGCGAGGACCCCACGGTCAACGCCCTCCAGGAACGGATCGCCACCCTGGCCGGCAAGGAGGCCGCCCTCTTTTGCACCTCGGGTACCCAGTCCAACCTGGCTGGGATCCTGTCTCACTGCCAGCGCGGTGACGAGTTCCTGACCGGCCGGAACAACCACGTCATGGTCAACGAGGTTGGGGGCGCGGCGGCCCTCGGGGGTGCCGTCCCGTGGCCCCTCGAGGTCGACGAGCAGGGCTGTTTCACGCCGGACGACGTCCGAGCTGCCGTCAAGGAACCCGACCAGCACCACCCGGTGACCCGTCTCCTCAGCCTGGAGAACACCGTCAACGGACACGCCCAGTCCGTCGACCAGGTAGCCAACCTGATCGCGGCGGCCCGGGAGCACGACCTGGCCGTCCACCTTGACGGTGCTCGCCTGTTCAACGCGGCGGTCGCCGAGGGTGTCGGTATCGACGCCTACTGCGCCGATACCGACACGGTTTCTCTCTGCCTCTCCAAGGGCCTCGGTGCCCCGGTCGGCACGGTGCTGGCCGGAGACCAAGCCTCCATTACCCGGGCCTTCCGGATCCGCAAGATGCTGGGGGGCGGCATGCGTCAGGCCGGCCACCTGGCAGCCGCCGGGCTGCACGCCCTGGACCACCACGTAGACCGCCTGGCCGAGGACCATGAGCGGGCCGGACGCATCGCCGACGGGCTGCGCGGCATGAACGGCATGGAGGTCGTGCAGGCCACCAACATGGTGTGGGCCACTCCGCCCGCCGATCGCCACGACGGTCTGGTAGCCCACCTGGAGGCGGCTGGGATCCTTTTGTGTTTCTGGAAGCCCACGCTGCGCATCGTGACCCACCTCGACGTGGACGACGGGCACGCCGACCTGCTGGTCGACACCGTCGGAGAGTTCCTAGGCCGGACCTGACGTCGGGCACGCGGCGTCCAGCACTCACCGCCCCGGATCTGACCTCCGGATTCGACCCCCGGTAGCCTCCCGTGTACGGGTGGACACGAGGATTGAAAGGCCGTCCATGAGCGCTTCCCACGAAGGTCAGGTCGTTGTCGTCACCGGTGCCGGCAAGGGCATCGGGCGGGCCATCGCTGAACGCTTCGCTGGGGCAGGCGCCTCCGTGGTGGTTAACGACCTGGAATCCTCCCGGGTGGACGACGTGGTGGCCTCCATCACGGCGGCCGGCGGTACGGCGGTCGGGGGCCCGGCCGACGTGTCTGACAGCGCACAGGTCAAGACCTTGTTCGATACCGCCGTTGAGGCGTTCGGTACCGTCGACGTGCTGGTCAACAACGCCGGCATGGTCAGCCCCATGCTTCATTTCTTCGAGGCTGACGAGGCCTGGTGGCGGCGCATCATCGACGTCAACCTCACCGGCCACTTCCTGTGCTCGCACCGGGCGGCCCGGATCATGGCCGCCAACGGAGCGGGCGTGATCATCAACATGTCGTCCGGTGGAGCCACCCGGGCCCACCGGGCGTTTACTGCCTACGACGCCTCCAAGGGCGGCATCGAGGCCCTGACCCGAGCCATGGCGCTGGACCTCGGCCCGTACGGCATCCGGGTGTGTGCATTGATGCCGGGCTCCATCGACACCGAGGGTATGGACGAGGCAGCCCGGCGTCTGCGGGGCGAGAACATTCCGCTGGGACGACCCGGCGACCCGGACGACATGGCCGGCCCGGCGTTGTTCCTGGCTTCCGACGATGCCCGCTACATCACCGGCGACGTCCTCAAGGTGGACGGTGGGATGCTGTCCCAGCAGCGGTCGGCCACCGTCGACATCATGCCGCCCAGCGATTTCCCGTCGCTCGACCAGGTGCTCGGCGAGGACTGAGGACCGGGCCATGGGCATGCGCATCGGCGCCGACGTCGGGGGCACATTCACCGACGTGGTGCTGGAAACCGACGATGGGTTGTTCTCAACCAAGGTCCTCACCACCTACGACGCCCCCGAACAGGGCATTCTCGACGGCGTCCACCAGGTCGTCGCCGACGCCGGAGCCGACCTGGCCGACCTGGAGGCGTTCATCCACGGCACGACGCTGGCCACCAACGCCCTTATCTCGCGCACCGGGGCCCGCACCGCTCTGGTCACCACAGCCGGCTTCCGCGACACCATCGAAATGCGCACCGAGAGCCGCTTCGAGCAGTACGACCTGAACCTGGTTCTACCCACCCCGCTTATCGAGCGGAGGGACCGCCATGTCCTGTCGGAGCGGATCGGTGCCGATGGCTCGGTCCTGCGCCCGTTCGACGACGACGAAGCACGGGCCCTGGTCGAGGTGCTGGCCGAACGCGCCGACGGTGACACCTACGAGGCGGTCGCTGTGGGGTTCATCCACGCCTACGTGGACGGCACCCACGAGCGGCGCTTCCGCGACCTGCTGCTGGAACGCCTGCCCGACGTGGCCGTATCAATCAGCTCTGAGGTGTCGCCCCAGATGCGAGAGTTCGAGCGGTTCAACACGGTGTGCGCCAACGCCTACGTCCAACCCCTCATGGCTACCTACCTGGGTGAGTTGGAACGCCGGCTCCAGGCGACGGGAGCCCGCTGCCCTGTTTCGCTGATCCACTCCGGTGGCGGCCTCATGACCGTCGAGACGGCGTCACGGTTCCCGGTGCGCCTCGTGGAATCCGGGCCGGCCGGAGGGGCCATCTTCGCCGCCGACATCGCGGCCCGTCACGGCCTGGACGCTGTGCTCTCCTACGACATGGGCGGAACCACGGCCAAGATCTGCCTCATCGAGGACCAGACGCCCCGGACGGCCAAAACGTTTGAGGTGGCCCGCACCCACCGGTTCACCAGGGGCAGCGGGATGCCCATCTCCATCCCGGTCATCGAGATGATCGAGATCGGAGCCGGAGGCGGATCCATCGCCGGCGTGGACGTGCTGGGCCAGATCCGCGTCGGACCACTCAGCGCGGGCTCCGAACCCGGCCCCGCCTCCTACGGGCTGGGGGGTACGGCCCCCACGGTGACTGACGCTGCCCTGGTCCTGGGCCGCCTGTCGGCCGATACGTTCGGCTCTCCGGGCATTGACCTGTCTGAGGAGGCAGCCCGGACGGCTTTGGACGCCGGGGTCGGTACCACGCTCGGGCTGACGTCTGACACGGCGGCCGAAGGTGTCGTCGAGGTGGTCGATGAGAACATGGCCAACGCGGCCCGGGTCCACGCCGTGGAAAACGGTAAGGACGTGA
>JAKURX010000158.1 GCA_022451505.1 Acidimicrobiales bacterium
CGGAACCGTGTGGGCCAACGTCTGGCAAACCGACCGGATCGTGGCCGTCGAGGTGGCCTCGGGACGGGTCACAGCGGTGGTTGACGCCTCGGACCTGGTGGCCGACCGGTCGGGCTTCGGTTCCGACGACGTGCTGAACGGCATCGCCCACGATCCGGAGGCCGGACGGTTCCTCCTCACCGGTAAGCGGTGGCCGGTACTGTTCGAAGTGGTGTTCGAGCCGGCCCCTATCGGTTGACCGCCCCGCCGGACCGAAACCCGGCGTCGGTCAGAAGCCTGATCAGGCGAACCGAAGCTCGACCTCGTCCTCGGTCCAGAACCCGGCCAGCGGGCGATCCGGAGACGCCTCGGCGTAGTGGCGGAGCCGGGCCAGCGCCCCCTCGTCAAACAACTCCAGGGCGTCGAAGAAACCATGGCCGCCGCCGGCCCGCAGCGCCCGGTCGCCCTCGCTCCCAGTCCTGGGCAGTCGCGGGGTCAGCAGGAGCAGCCGGGGACGACCCGCCGGGTCGTCATGGTGACCGTTGGCCAGCACATGGGCTCGCCCCAGGGTGCGCCACAGGATGTCGGCCCGCCGCATCCCGGGTCGGGCGTTGGTGAACGCCCCGGCCACGTCGATGTACCACTGGCGGCCCACCGCCCGGTCGGTGACCAAGAACGGAAACTTCAGGCCGAGGTCCCGCCGAACAACCCCAGTCCTGACGACCTCGAAGCCTGCCTCCATCAGGAGCGCCTCGGCGATGTCGGCCACCTTCTTACCGGCCGCCGTAGCACGATCCAGCACATGGTCGGTGGCCTGTGGTCCGTCACCTGTCGGGGCGTCGATCACGTCGAACAGACCGCCCTGAGGGGCCGCTGTGCCAGCCAGGTCTCGACGCCGCCACGCCTCGGGTCGGACCTCCTCGAGGCGACGGCGCTCGTCGTCCAGGCGCTGCTTGGCCAAGGTCACGTACCCGGGGTCGAGGTCGTAGCCAACGCCTCGGCGTCCGGCCCGCAGCGCGGCCACCAGGGTGCTTCCGGAGCCCAGGAACGGGTCCAGAACCAGGTCATCCCGGTAGGTGTAGAGGTCGATGAGGCGGCGGGGCAGTTCTACCGGGAAGGGCGCCGGGTGGCCGACCCGGCTGGCCTGCTCAGCGTCGATGCGCCACACGTCCAGGGTGGCCTCCATGAACTCGTCGGTCGTGATGGTGCTCTCTGAGGGAAGGTGCTCCCGTTGGCGCTGGGCGGTCGGGCGGGCCCGGTCGAACCGGCCCTTGCTGGCGATGACGACCCGTTCGGTCATGTCGCGCAGAACTGGGTTGGCGGCCCGTCGGAACGAGCCCCAGGCCACCGAGCCGGTTGCCCCCTCGGCTTTCTGCCACACCACCTCGCCGCGCAGCAGGAGACCCAGCTGGTCCTGAAGGATGTGGATGACGTCGGCCGAGAGGCTGCGGTACGGCTTGCGTCCCAGGTTGGCCACGTTCACGGCGATGCGGCCCCCGGGCTCCAGCACCCGGACACACTCGGCGAACACGTCGGTGAGCATGGCCAGGTACTCGAGGTACGACGTGGGGACCCCGTCTCGTTCCATCTCGACCTCGTAGTCCTTGCCCACGAAGTACGGCGGCGAGGTCACCACGAGAGCCACCGAGCGGTCCGGCAGTTGGTGCATGTCGCGGGCGTCGCCGTTGAGGCAGCCGTCGCCTAGGTCGGGGGCCCGCACCACCGTGTCGTCGTCGGACAGTTCGGGCGCGGTGAACCGGGCGTAGAACGCCGAGGCGTCGTGGTTCTCGCGCCGTCCCACGCCAAATGCCGTGGTTGAGGTCGCGCCGCGCCGCTCGGTCATCGTGGTCACCCCCCGGTCCGCCCAGGCGCCAAGACGGCGCCGAGGAACACCCTCCATGGTAGGGGTCCCGCGCGCGTGGACCAATGGGGCCTCCCGATCCCTGCAATCGCGGGCATCTGACCGGTCGGTCGCCGTAGGAGGCGGCCCGGACGGTCACCGACGACCACGGACCCTTGGACGGGCCCTGCCGGCGCCTGCTGTCTCTCAGCGAGTCGTAGAAGCCTCCGGGAAGTCGGCCATAAGGTCGGCTAATAGGCGGCGGGCTTGAGTGCCGGTGGTAGCCCAGTCGTAGATAGAGCCGCCCACTGCCCCCTCGTCCGACAGGGCAGCCACGAACGGCCCCAGGTCGTCGATGGTGGCCAGCGGTTCACCCGGATCGACGAGGGCGGTCCCGTCGGCTGACCCGATCCCCCCGATGCCGTGGACCACCGCTTCGGGCTGGTCGAGGTTGGCTCGTACCCGTCGGATGTTCTCCGCCGTGTAGAAGGCTGGATCGGCGTGCTCCTCGGTCCGGAACGACCAGTAGCCCATGGTCATCCAGACGTCGTACCGGTCGGCCAGCTCGTCCCACGGGAACCCGGGCCAGAAGGCCAGGTTGATCTGATCGGTAATGATCGGCGGCATCACGATGGCGGCTAGCGGATCTCCACCGACGGTGCGGCGTAACCGGTCGGTGAGGTCCACCAGGCGGTCCGAGCGCTCGATGGCCCCCAGGTCGTCTCTGTTCCACTCGATATCCACGGCCAGGCCGGCGAACCGACGCCCCAGCACAGAAAATCGGTCGACTGCCAGCAGGCGGTCCAGGTCCTCATCGTCGTCCCGCCACTTGGGGAGGTACCAGGCCACGACATCCACGTCGGCCCGGTCGGCAGCCAGCAGGAACCCGGCCAGCAGCCAAGGGTCGGACACCAGGCTGGTGGCCCGGGAATCAGACCGCGAGGACTGGAGGTACAGGGTCCCCACCCCGTGGTCGGCCATGTCAGCCACGTCCACCGGCCGGACGGTGATGGCCCCCGGAACGTAGGCCGGGTCGAAGTCGTAGGCGTCGACCCAGGTCCCCAAACCCCGGTACGGGTCGATGGTCCTCACCGGCGCGGCATCTACCACCAGCCGGGCCTCCACCCGGGACGGGGATCGGCCATCAACCCACGTAGTGGGTTCGTCGGTCCCCAAAGTGGCCAGGACAGCTCCGACAGCCAGCAGCACGCCGAATCCGGCCAGGGCCACGGCTCGTCTCGGCAGGCCCATGGTCACCATTCCACGGTAGCCAGCCCTCGTCCGGCGTCCGGGTCGGGTCGGCGCCCCCGGACCCGGTGCCACCACTAGCGTCCGCTGCGATGGACGAGCCAACCGGGGATTCCGAGGACCCGACCGGGGCCCCCTCCCCGACCGGCACGGGGGGCGAGGACGACGCGCCACCCGACGACGAAGTCACCGTCCCAACTGGACCAGACGACGACCTCCGGCCCGACGCCGTGTCCCGTCGCCGCTTCGTGATCGGCCTGGGTTTCGGCGCCGCGACGTTGGCCTTCCTGCGCCGCCTGCCCGGCCAACCCTCCACCAAGGCCGGCACGGCGACCACCGTTCCGGCCGTCCCCCGGTCCACCACCGTCCCTACAACCACCACCCCCGAAATTCCCCCGTCCCTCGACGACGCCCCACCGACCACCGCCGACCAGGTCCACGATGTAGTGGGGTCCGGCGGTCGGATCATTGACCCCGAGTCAGGTTTCGACGCCGTCGGCCACCTGGGAATCGACGGCGACACCGTCACCCGGATCA
>JAKURX010000159.1 GCA_022451505.1 Acidimicrobiales bacterium
CAGTGTTCCCGGAAGCCATCGCGGGCTCCGCCGGAGCCGCTCATCCCTTGGCGTCCGCCCATGTGGCACCAGTGGCCAGGTCCACGGCCAACTCGACCCGGAGATCGTAGGCGCCGGTCATCTCGGCCCGGACCAGCGCCTCCACGTCTTCCATCTCGTCCGGGGGCACCTCCAGGATCACCTCGTCGTGGACCTGGAGGACCAACTCAGAGGCCGCCCCCGAGGCCCGTAGTCCCCCGTCAATGCGGATAAGGGCTACCTTGAAAACGTCGGCCGCCAGACCCTGGATCCCGGCATTCATGGCCTGGCGCTCCCCCGCCTGGCGGACGTTGTAGTTGGGCGATGAGAGCTCGGGGATCCGCCGTCGACGACCGAACAGGGTCTCCGTGTAGCCCTTCTGCCGAGCCTCGTCGACCGTCCGGTCCATGTAGGCCTGGATCGCGGGAAAGGCGGCGAAGTAGGAAACCAGGATCTCGGCCGCCTCGTCCACTGAAGAACCCAGTCGTTGGGAGAGGCCGTAGGCCTCCATGCCGTAGGCCAGCCCGTAGGCCACCATCTTGGCCCGGTTCCGGATCTCGGGGGTCACCTCCGACGGCTGGATGCCCCACGTCCTGGACGCCACGGCCGTGTGCACGTCGTCCCCAGCCTCGAACGCCGCAATTAGGCCTGGGTCGTCGGCTAGGTGGGCAATGCACCGCAACTCGATCTGGTTGTAGTCGGCGACCAACATGGACCGTCCCGGTGACGGAACGAAGGCCCGGCGAAAGGCCCGGCCCGTCTCAGTCCGGACCGGGATGTTGTGGAGGTTCGGGGCGTCGGAGCTGAGGCGGCCCGTACGGGCTACCGTCTGGTTGAAGGTGGCCCGGATGCGGTCGCCGGGTCCCACCTCGGCCAGGAGTCCCTCGCCGTAGGTAGAGCGGAGCTTCTCGACCTCCCGGTAGGCCAGGAGGTGCCCGACCACCGGGTGGTCGTCACGAAGGCGCTCCAGGGTCGCCGCATCGGTCGAGTATCCGGTCTTGGTCTTCTTTCCCGGAATCAGACCCAGTTTCTCGAACAGGACCTCCTGGAGTTGCTTGGTGGAGTTCACGTTGAACTCCCCACCCGCCGCTTCGTGGATCAGGCCTCGAAGACGGTCGCAGTCGGCAGTCAGGTCATCACGCAGCCGGGTCAGCTCGGCCACGTCTACCCCGACGCCGACTTCCTCCATTCGGGCCAGGACGGCCACCAGCGGTACCTCCAGGGTGGCGCTGAGATCCCGTAGCCCCTGGGCGTCCAACGCCGCCAGGAGAGGATTGTGGAGGGCCCGAGCGGCTGCCGCTCGGGCTCCTGCCTCAGCAGCCGGATCGGCGGCCTCCCCGGTGAGGTCCAGTTGGCCATCCGGCGGGCCGGCGGCCGGAAGCACCTGACCCGTGTGGCGTTCCAGCAACGTGGCCAGGTCGTACGTCGTGTCCGCCGGGTCGAGAAGGTAGGCGGCTAGGGCCGTATCCAGCACCAGACCGACGTCGACTATCCCCCGCCGCCCGAGGGCCCGGAGAAGGGGCTTAGCATCGTGGGCCACCACACCGGGCCCCGCCGGGCCAAGCAACGGCACCAGCACCTCGGTCGCCGCTCTCAGGACCGTCTCGTCGATCCACCATGAACGCTCCCCGTCCGAGATGGCAAGACCACCACCGAGTCCGGGACCGGTCGCTTCCACCGCCGGGTCGAGCTCGGTGGCCAAGCCCACCACGCCCCCGGTGAGGGCCTCCACGGCGGCCGCCACCCCGGTGGTGTCGGTACAACGTTCCAACCGGATCTCCAGCTCACTGGACCGTTCGTCGACCGCTACCGGGCCGCCAAAGTCCACCTCCAGGAGACTGCTCAGGCGCTCCCGGGACCGGCCCATCTCCAGCATCCCCAGGAGTCCTCCGGCCCGCTCCACGTCCACCGGGCCCCGCTCCAAGTCGCCGATCCCTAGGCCGAGAGGGACGTCACGCACGAGGACCATGAGCTCCGCGTTGAGGCGAGCACGCTCCTCGTTCTCGGAGAGGTTCTGGCGGAGTTTGGGTGTCTGGTCGTCTGCCGCGGCGAAGATTCCGTCCAGGCCTCCGTAAGCATTAACAAGCTTGGCTGCCGTCTTCTCCCCCACCCCGGGCACCCCGGGCAGGTTGTCCGACGGGTCGCCCCGGAGGGCCGCGTAGGTCACGTAGTCGGCGGGCCGCACGCCGGTGCGCTCCAGGATCCCGGCCTCGTCGTACAGGGCGTAGTCAGAGACGCCCCGTTTGTTGTAGAGCACCTGGACGTGGGGGTCCTCCACTAGCTGGTAACTATCCCGGTCGCCAGTCACCACGGTCACGTCCCGCCCGGCGTCGCGGGCCACGGTGGCGAGGGTGGCAATAACGTCATCGGCCTCGAAGCCGTCGGCATCCGTCACGAGCAGTCCCAGAGCGTCTACCAGCTCCCTGACCAGGTCCAGCTGCTGGTAGAGGCTGTCCTCCTGCTTCTCCCGATTGGCCTTGTAAGACGGCAGGCGGTCGTGGCGGAAGGTGCCTCCCGGCCGGTCAAAGGCCACCGCCACCCCGTCGGGTTCGTGTTCTCGCATCAGGGAGATCAGCATCTGGGTGAAGCCGAAGACGGCGTTGGTCTCCTGGCCCGAGGCGGTGACCATGTCCCGGGGGATGGCAAAGAATGCCCGGTAGGTCAGCGAATTGCCGTCGAGGAGAAATAGGCCAGACACCGACCGGACCATACCGCGGGCCCTGTGATCGCCTCTGGACACCGGGGCGGCACCGCTTCTAGGGCCGGAGGCCCTCCTCGATCACCGCTCGGGCCACGTCGGCCATCGTACGCCGGCCAGACATGGCCGCCGACCGGATAAATCCGAATGCCTGGTCTTCCGCCATGCCGGCCTCGTCCATCAGCAAGCCCTTGGCCCGGTCGATCACCTTCCGGGCCTCCAGGCGTTCGGCCAGGGTCCGGGCCTGGTCGGTAAGCGCCCGCATCTCCCGGTGGCGGGCCAGGGCGACCTCCACTGCTGGGACGAGGTCGGACCGTTGGAACGGCTTGACCAGATAGGCCAGGGCGCCGGCCTCGATGGCTTGGTTGATCAGGTCCCGTTGGCTAAAGGCGGTAAGGATGACCACGGCGGCGTCGTGGGAGGCGGCGATCCGTCGGGCGGCCTCGATACCGTCCAGGCCCGGCATCTTGATGTCCAGAATCACCACGTCGGGGTCTAGCTCGGCAACAAGATCCACGGCGTC
>JAKURX010000016.1 GCA_022451505.1 Acidimicrobiales bacterium
AGAAAGACACGCCGATCGACGTGATCAGCGGAATCAGTCGCGGCGAGTTGCGGAGGGGCCGGTAGGCCACCCGTTCCATCACCACGGCGGTGAAGGTAGAGAAGAAGATGGCCATCAGGACGATGAGCAGCAGGCACAGCAGGAAGTTCTCTTCCCACATCCCGTTGGCCTGGAACTTGTCCGAGGCAATGAAGCCGGTCATGGCCCCCACCATGAAGACCTCGCCGTGGGCGAAGTTGATGAACCCCAGTACGCCGTAGACCATCGAGTAGCCGAGGGCGATCAGCCCGTACATCGATCCCTGGGACAGGCCGGAGATCAGCAGGCCCTTGAACTGGTCGCCGGTGAGGCCCCGGGCGTTCGGGTTCCGCCAGCGGGCGAAGGGATTCTCGGGGTCGATCTGCTGCCAGATGAAGGCCAGTACCCCGATCACGATCATCGTGACTAGGAAGACACGGATGAAGGTGAGGAATCGGTCGACGGCCACGAGTCGCCTCGCGGATTTCGTCGATACGGCATGGGTAGACACACGCGCTCCGTCGTCGTCATAGGCAAGGGGCCGACGGGAAGATACCGGAAACCGTGCAGGGCGACCAACGTCGGTACGCTCGCCGACATGTCAAGAAGCACCCACCAGGCCCTGGCCGACGAACGCAACGCCTCGGTGGAGGTGTACATAAACGGCGAGTTCTTCCCCCGCGACGAGGCCCGAATCTCGGTTTTTGACAGCGGGTTCCTGGTCGGGGACGGCATCTGGGAGGGCCTTCGCCTGCACCATGACCGCTTCGCCTTCCTGGACCGCCACCTGGACCGCCTCTTCGCTGGCCTAGCGGCCGCTGATCTGGACCCGGGCCTGGACCGAGACCAGGTGACCGAAGCCCTGTACGCCACCGTCCGACACAACGACATGCACGACGACGCTCACGTGCGCCTCATGATCACCCGGGGTGACAAGAAGACACCCTCCCAGCATCCCTCCAACGCGGTTGGTGGGCCCAACGTGGTGATCATCGCCGAATACAAGGCGGCCGATCCTGCAGTCGCCGAGAGCGGAATCACCCTGTTCACAGCCACCGTGCGTCGTCCACCGCCTGACACCCTGGACCAGCGGCTGAACTGCCACTCCAAACTGCACGAGGTCATTGCTCTCATCCAGGCCGTCAAGGCGGGCGCCGACGAGGCCCTCATGCTGGACCCCACAGGTGCCGTGGCCACATGCAACGCCACCAACTTCTTCGTCATCCGGGATGGAGGCGTCTGGACGTCGACCGGCCACTACAACCTCAACGGGATCACCCGGCAGGTCGTCCTGGAGGTGGCACCCAGAGCCGGGTTGACCGCCCACCAGGTGCCTTTCTCGCTGACCGATGTCTACTCAGCCGACGAGGCTTTCGTCACGGGCACGTTCGGTGGGCTCACCCCGGTGATCGAAGTCGACGGGAGGATGATCGGCGACGGTCGTCCGGGTCCCGTCACGGCCCGCCTCCGGCACCTGTACCTGAAAGCCGTCGAGGCCGACGTGGTAGCAGGGGCCGGGCCGGGATGACGCTACGCATCAACTGCTGGTCCGGGCCCCGGAACATCTCCACGTCGTTCATGTACGCCTTCCGGCAGCGCTCCGACACCACGGTGTTCGACGAGCCCATCTACGCCCACTACCTGCGGGTCACCGGTCGGGACCACCCGGGCCGGGACGACGTGCTGGCCAGCCAGAACCCAGACGGTGAGGCGGTGGTCCGCGACGTAATCCTGGGCAGGCACCCCACCCCCGTCGCCTTCTTCAAGCAGATGGCCCAGCACTTCGTGGACCTGGATCGGGGATTCCTGGGCGCATGCCGCAACATCCTCCTCATCCGGGACCCGGCCCGGGTGGTGACCTCGTTTGCCAAGAACGTCCCTGACGTGAACGTGGCCGATACCGGGCTGCCCATCCAGGTTGATCTGTTGGAGTCGATCCTGGCCGAGGGAGAAGACCCGGTGGTCGTCGACTCGGCCACCCTGCTGGCCGACCCCGAGGCAATGCTTCGGACGCTCTGTTTGCGCCTGGGCCTGGACTTTGACCCCGCCATGCTGTCGTGGCCGGCGGGGCCCAAACCGGAAGACGGAGTGTGGGCGGGGCACTGGTACGCCAGCACCCACCGGTCCTCCGGCTTCCAGGCCGGCCACCCGAGTGCCGAGCCGGTGCCCGACCACCTGCGACCGGTGATCGACGAGGCCCGGCCGCATTACGACCGGCTGCTGGAACACGCCCTCGTCGCCTGACCGGCGGCCCTACGAGCGCGAGACTCCACCCATGGCCTGGATCGACACCGTTCCCGATGACCGTTGGGAGGACGACCCCGACCTGGCTGACCTGTACGGCCGGGTGGTCGACGCCACCCACGGCCGGATCGACCACATCATGGCCATCCACTCCCTCAACCCTCGGGGCCTGGCTGCTCACGACGGTCTCTACCGGTCAGCGATGGCCGGTACCGGCTCGCTCCGCAAGGTGGACCGCGAAATGATCGCCCTGGTGGTCAGCCTCGAGAACCACTGCCACTACTGAACAATCCACCACCGGCGCGGTCTGCGCCGACTCCTCCGGGACGACGACCTGGTAGCCGCCGTTGAGGACGACTGGACGACCGCTCCCCTGTCGCCGGCCCGACAAGCCATGCTGACCTACGCAGTGAAGCTGACGCAGGCCCCGGGGGAGATGACGGCGGCCGACGTGGAGGCCCTGCGGGCCGTTGGCTTCAGCGACCGGGACGTCCTGGACATTGTCGAGGTGACCGCCTACTACGCCTACGCCAACCGGATTGCCGACGGCCTGGGCGTGGATCCTGAGGGCTGGCTACCCGAGGACTGAGCGGGGTCCAGCTCAGGCCCGGCCTACGGTGCCGTCGGGTCCGACGGTCACCCGTTCGCCGTCGACCAGGCCCTGATAGGCCTCATGGCCCACGACGACCACAGGAACGACCACCCCGTAGATCTCCTCGGCGACAATGGCCCCCAGAGCCACGAGCTCGTCGGGTTCGGCCATCAGGATCGCTACCGGAGCCGTTCCGGCCCGGACCGCCTCGCACAGGACGCTGCTGGCCGAACTGGAGCCGCGGCCGTGCGGCATGGCCAGCACCCGCCCGGCAACTACCCGGTCGACCTGTGGGTGGCGTCGGTCGATGATGCGCCCGTCGGTGGCGTCCAGGCCACCCCAGAAGCTCAGCGGCTCATCGAGGTGGAGAACCTCACCGGCGGCCGTCCCAGCGACCAGCACCCGGGGCTGGTCAGGCATCGGCCCAGATCGACTCGTCGCGAACCACCCGACCGGTCATGGCCGACGCCACACAGTCCTCGACGCTGCCGAACACCACCTCGACCCCGAGGTTGCCCGGCGCGTAGTAGGCCCACTTGGCCGAGTCGGTCATGGCCGTCCCGCCCAGGTCCTCGATGATCGGAGTGAAGTAGGTGCACGTGTCGGTCACCACGGTCACCCCGGCGTCGGCCAGGCGGTCAGCCCACCCCCGAAGCTCCACCTCGTGGTAGATGTCGCGACCCGTGGACACGTAGAAGGCCACCCCGTCAGCCACCCGACCGTCGCCGAGTAACTCCACGAGCCGTCCGATTTCGGTGATCGAGTAGTGCGGGGTACCCAGGCTGACCGTTCGGAGGCGGTCGTCGGTGGTCGTACTCAGGCGGTCTCGGGCCGCCCGCAGGTCAGCAGCCGTCACCGCCACCTCCTCGTCCGGTTCGCGTCCGTGGAGTGCGTCAACCAGCGTCGACGCCTCCGGGGTGCTCCCCACCATGTGAAACATCCCGACGGTCCCCGTGGCCGCCGACGCAGCACCCAGCGCCTTGAGCCGGTCCTCCGACACGCCCGGGGGTAGCCCGTCAACCACCGGAACCCCCCGACCGACGAGACGGCCGATGAGCCCGCCCAGAACCGGGTAGAGGACGTCGCGCCCGATCAACTCCGATGAGACGCCCTGTAAGCGGACCACCACGGTGGCTCGACGGTTCTCGTCCAAGTGGAGGCCGGCAGCCGGCGCCCGACCGATGATGGCGCAGCAGATGTCGGCGAAGTCGCCGTAGCGGTGAGTGCGGGCCCCGAGAACCGAGTTGGCAAAGACAATGGCGTTGGACTCCGCCCAGGCCACCTGCTCGCCGAACGACGGTCGGGTCTCCAACTGGTAGGGGGCACAGGTCCACGTGGGCCGACAACCCATCTCCTCGAAGCGTTCCATGAGCCGACGGGACTGCCGGCTCTCGACGGGGTCACCACGGTCCAGCTCGGGGTGGAGCAGGTCCAATGACGAGACGTTCAGAGTGGTCGGCACAGCGACGCGGGCCCCGGCGTCGGCCAGATGGTCGGCGAAGTCCAACACCGCCTGACCGTGGTAGAGGCAGGAGTCGATGTGGGCGCCGGTGACGTCCAGTAACCGGTCGGCGCCCATGACGGTAGCCAGCCGGGTAACCACCCTGATGGCTGTCCGAACCGCCGGGCCCTCGTCGCCGGCCAGCCGTGCCTCGTCGCGTTCGTCCAGCCGCAGGGTCACGGGGCGGAGCGTAGACCCGGCCCGCTCTGGCGGACCCCGGTCAGCAGTTCGGGTTCTCTTCGGCTTCCTCGGCGGTCGGCACTTCGCCGTCGATAACCAGCTCCTGTCCCACGAACAGGAGGTTCGGATCGTCGATGTCGTTGAGTTCCATGATCGCCTCGACGGTGGTGTCATGGCGCTTGGCGATCTTGGTCAGGGAGTCTCCGACTTCCACGGTGACGATGACCGTCGACGTCGCCGTCTGCTCGGCGGCCTCGTCGACATTCAGGTCTTCCAGGAGGATCACCTGGCCCACGAAGATCTGGTTGGCGTCACAAAGTTCGTTGATCCGCACCAGAGCATCAACAGTGGTGCCATACCGCTTGGCGATCTTGGAGAGTGAGTCGCCCTTCTCGACGGTCACCGACTCCGGCCCGTCGGCCGACGGCTCAGTCGTCGTGGCGGTCGGGGGTTCTGTGGTGGTGGCTGTGCCGTACGTGGTCGAGGTTGCTCCGTACGTGGTGGAGGTTGCGCCGTACGTGGTGGTGGCTGCGCCGTACGTGGTGGAGGTGGTGGTACCCGTGTCGTCTGCTGGCGTGGTGGTCGTCGTGGTGGTGAACATCCCGGTGGTGGTGGTCTGGACCACGATCGGCTCGTCGCTGGAACTGCCGCAGGCGACGGCGACGACGGCCAGGAGCAGGATCGGAGCGAGCAGGCGGCGCATGGCCGGAGCATAGGTGCGGTGCTTCGGCCCACCGGGTACCCCTCGCCAACCGCGGGCGGTCCCCGCTCGCCGGGATGCCAGTTAGCCGGAGCGGAGCCGGGCCACACCGGTTAGTTGAGCAGTTGTTCGCCGCCGTGGGTCTCCAGCGCGTCGTCCAGGCGGTGGTAGTCGGCCGCTTCGTCGGCGTAGATGGCAAGAACGGTCCGGAGCCCGGTGGGCTGGTCCAGGGTCCCAGCGGCGATGGACAGCGTGTCCACCTTGTCAGCAGCCGACCAGAAAAGCGTCGCCCCGCAGGTGCTGCAGAACCCGTAACGGGTGGTCGGGGTGCGCTGGTACCAGGTCAGCGTCGCGTCGGCCAACAGGTGCACGTCGTCGACGCCAGCCGCGGTGGCTGCCATGTGGTGGCCGGTGATCCGCCGACACGGCGTGCAGTGGCAGTGGACGACAGGGCGGAGCTCGCCGGTGATTCGGTAGCGGACGCCGCCGCAGTCGCAACCGCCGGTGGCCCGGGTTCCCGGTTCGGATTCCATGGCTGCATCGTCGCGCGACACCGGGGGCGACGCATCTCGGATCTGCGTGGTGGAGCGACTCGTGCTCTCAGACTCCGAGGTTGCCGACCGGATAGCCGACCCGTCGGCCACCTCGATCATCAGGGCGTAGTTCAGGCAACCGGGTCGTCGGTGACCTCCACGAAGACCTCGGCCAGTGGCTTGCGCCGGAGGTCCGGGACCCGGGCACCGTCCAGGGCGTGACCGACCGGAAACATCACGAAGGGCCGCTCGTTGGCGGGGCGCCCCAGCAGGGTCCGGAGGAAAGCCATGGGCGACGGCGTGTGGGGCAGGGTGGCCAGACCCATGTCGTGAAGGGCGGCTACGAACAGGCCAGCGGCGATCCCCACGCTTTCCTTCACGTAGTAGTTCGTCCGGGTGGTGCCGTCGGACCGGAGCTCGTACCGCTGCTCGAATAGCACGACGATCCACGGCGCCACCTCCAGGTATTCCTTGTGGTGGTCGGTGCCCAGCGGGGCGAGGGCCTCCTGCCACTCGGCGTTCATACGGTTCTCGAGGTAGTTCTTCTGTTCCTCCTCCTCGGCAGCGGCCCGGATCCGGGACTTGAGGTGGGGGTCTGACACAGCAACGAAGGTCCAGGGTTGCTTGTGGGCTCCCGAGGGGGCAGTGGAAGCGGCCATCACGGCCGTCTCCACCAGGTCGCGTGGCACGGGTTCCGAGCTGAACATTCGGACGCTGCGCCGCCGGTCGGCCGCCTCATGGAAGGCCCGGGCCCGGGCCCGCATCTCGCCCACCGGATAGCGGCGGGGCTCCAGGACCACGAACGGATGCCGGGCGGCCAGGTCGGGGGCCGGGTAGGGGTGCTCGTATCGGTCGTCCGGTTGGGATGCCATGGGCTCATCCTCGCCGGGCCAGATGGCAGGGGCCACCGCGGGTGCCCGGGACAGGAATCGAACCTGTACGCCCCCTGGGGGGCCGCGGGGTTTAAGCCCGCTGCGTCTACCAGTTCCGCCACCCGGGCGCCCGACCACGCTAGCCACCACCCGACGGGTGCGATCGTCTCCGGGAGTTAGGTGGGCGGGGTTCAGGCGGCGAGGGCCGGCTCGTCCACGGCCTGCCAGAGAGAGGCGCGCACGGTGTCGGCCCGCTCCCGGTCCAGGTCATTGACCACCACGATCCCCTCGACCATGTCGGCCACCACGGCACCCCACGGCCGTCCCCTCACCACCACGGCGATGGTGGCCGAGCCGCCCCGTCGTCGAATCGACCGCTGTACGCCGCACAGGCTTGGAGGGCTCCGAAAGGTCGGTACCTCGAGGCCTCGCAACCGCGCAGCCCGACCTAACGATCGGGCGGTCTCCGCGAAGCGAACGGTGATCATCTCCATGGCTTCGAGTATCGCGTGACGGTGTGACAACGTCGGTCCGCTGTCACCATCCTGGGCCATACTCCGGACGTGGAGCTCTCTAATGCCCCGTCGACTGACGACGACCTCAACCCCGCCCAGCAGGCCGTGCTGGACCAGTTGGGAGCGTCAGCCGACCAGCGCCCCGAGTTCGCCGACGACCTCCGCCACCACCTCCGGTCAGCCATCGAGACGGCTGTCGAACCGCACCTAGACGGCCTGCCCGCCGGTGAGGATCTCTTCGTCCACAAGCACCGGCTGGCCCAGGTCCACGGATGCGAGGCCAAGTTCCTGGCCGACGAGGCCGAGGAGTTCGAGTGGCGGGTCCCGACGGCCCGGGGCACGATCGTCCACAAGGCCGTGGAGCTAGCCGTGAACTGGCGTCGGGAGGTCGAACCGCCGACCCTGATCGACGAGGCCCTGGCCCGCTACGAGACGGATTCGGGCAGCCTTGGGCACTGGCTCCGCGGCTGCGGTGAAGCCAACCGGGCGGAGCTGCGCTCTGAGGCGCTGGATGCCTTCACCAAGTACCTGGAGTGTTGGCCTCCGCTGAAACCGGCGTGGCGCCCGGTCACCGAGAGCCGCCTCCGAGCCGAGTTGTGCGACGGGCGCCTCATCCTGGCCGGCAAGGTCGACCTCACGCTGGGTAGCGCCCGGGGCCAGCAGGCCGGCAAGGTGATCGTGGACCTCAAGACCGGTGGCTCCCTACCTATCCACCGTGAGGACCTCCGGTTCTACGCCCTGGTCGAAACGTTGCGCATCGGCGTACCACCCCGCCTCCTGGCTTCCTACTACCTGGATCAGGCTCACTTCGTCCCGGAGGCGGTCACCGAGGACACCCTGATGGCTGCCGTGGCCCGCCTGTCTGACGGTGTGGGTCGGCTGGTCGGACTCCTCTACGGCGACCGGACGCCCAGCAGGATCCCGGGTCCGCCCTGTCGGTGGTGTCCCGCCTTGGACACATGCGATGAAGGGAAGGCTCACCGGGCCGAGTTCGACGACTCGGACTGACCCGACGGTCGAATCGGTGCCGACCAGCCGAGCGGGTCCTCAGCCGTTGTCCAGCTGCCGGTATCGGCCGGTGGCTTGGAGGGTTAGGCCACCACCGATGACCAGGAGCCCAGCCATCGTCACCACTGGGCGGGGGCCGAAGACCGAGATGAGCCATCCCATGAGCAGGTTGGCGAACGGCGCCAGGCCCAGGACCCCCATCAGGTAGATGGCCATCACCCGTCCCCGGAAGACGTCGTCAACCTGGAGTTGCACGGTGGAGTTGAGGTTGGTGGCTGACGCCAGGTGCATGGCACCAATCAGCCCGAGACCGACGTACCCCAGCCAGAACGATGGGGCCAGGGCGAACAGGACGATGGCCAATCCGTAGCCCGTGGTGGCAAACAACTGGATTCGGGACCGGCGTAGCCGGCTGAGCTCCCCGGCCACCAGCGGCGCAGCGACCAGGGCACCGATTCCCTGGGCCGAGCCCAGCATCCCGAACCAGAACGGTGAGACCTCGAACACCTCCTCGGCAAACACCACGATCTGCTGGACGATGGGTTGGCCGGCCGTGGAGATCAGAGCCACCGTGATGATGGCGGCCCGGATGCCTGGCTCTCCGCGGACGTAGCGGATCGACGCCCGGTACTCGCCTACCACCGAGGCCCGACCCGACGACAGGGTCGCCGCCTGGCCCGGACGATGGAGTGCCGACGGGTCGATCCGGAGAAGAGCCACAAGAACCGGGCCGTAACTGGCCGCGGCCACGGCCAGGGCCCAGCCGGGCCCGAACGTGCCGATCAGGAGGCCCCCCACCGCCGGCCCGACGGTGCGAGCCGCATTGAACTGGATGGAGTTCAAGGTGATGGCGTTGCGGAGGAGCCTCCGGGGCACGCACTCGGCCACGAAGGACTGCCATGTCGGCAACTGGATGCCGTAGACCGTGCCGCCGACCAGCAGGAGGGCCATCCAGACACCGATGCTGCGGACTCCCGACCCCCATGCCACGGCCAGGATGGTCGCCACGACTGCGTTCAGAACGTTGGTCACCAGAAGGACCTTCCGCCGATCGAAGCGGTCTGAGACGTAACCGGCCAGCGGGTTGGTGACCAGCATCGGGATGAACGACGAGAAGCCCGCCATGCCCACCCAGGCCGCGGACTCGGTGAGCTGGTACACCACGAAGTAGCTGGCTACGTACTGGTTCCAACGACCGTTGTTGGTCAGCATCCCGCCGATCCAGAACAGGCGGTAGTTCCGGATCCCGAGAGCGGGGAAGCGGCGGCGGTCCGGTTCCCTCGGTCCCGCCCCGGCCATCCAGCGACCCTAACCCCAGCGCCTTTCGGGCCTCCCAGCGGCTCGTGGTCCCCGGATCGCCGGTCGCAGGGCGCCCGGGGGGACGTGGGAGACTCCGGCCATGAGCGTGCTCCGAATCGAACGACGTGACCGCGTGGCGGTCCTCACCTTCGACGACCCGGACCGTCGCAACGTCGTGAGCGACGAGATGAACAACGAGTTGCTGGCCGCCTTTGACACCCTGGAGGCCGATTCTGAGGTCGGGGCGGTGGTGCTGACCGGCGAGGGGCGGGCGTTTTGCGCCGGAGCCGTACTGGATGACCTTCTGGACGCGGGCCGGGGAAGCGACGACGGCCCGCTCCCTGACATCTACCGGGGGTTCCTGCGGGGGGCCCACTCCACGCTGCCCACGGTGGCTGCCGTGAACGGTGCCGCGGTGGGCGCCGGAATGAACATGGTGCTGGCCTGCGACCTCGTGGTGGCCGGATGCTCGGCGCGTTTCGACAGCCGCTTTCTGACCATCGGGATTCATCCGGGGGGCGGCCACACGTGGCGACTCCGCAACATCACCGACCTCCAGACGGCTAAGGCGATGGTGCTGTTCGAGCAGATCCTGGACGGCGAGCAGGCCGCCCATCACGGCCTGGCTTGGGAGTGCGTGGACGACGACGCCCTGATCGACCGGGCGGTGGAGTTGGCAGGTCGAGCGGCAGGCCACCCGAAGGAACTGGTGGCTGCCACCAAGAAGACGCTGCACGACACGGCGGGAATCACCGAGTCGGTACCGGCCGTCGAGTTGGAGATCGGTCCTCAGGTGTGGTCGATGCGCCAGCCGGCGTTCGTCGAGATGGTGGCCAAGCTAAAAGCCAGGATCTCTACGAAGGGCTGACGAGAGCTGACCGCGGCCGGACGCGGTCGAACACCGGCTAAGAGTTGCGGGCCTCCAGCCAGGTTTCGCAAAGGTCGGCCCGACGCTCGCACCACTCCTCGGCGGTGATGGCGAACTGCAGGTGGTCCTCCCAGACGCCGTTGATCTCGAGGTACCGCTCGGCTTGGCCCTCGCACCGGAGCTCCAACATCTCGACTACCCGCCGGGCCCGGGTGTTGCGGGGCACGATCGAGACCTGGAGCCGGTGGAGGTCAATCTCCTCGAAGGCGAAACGGCACACCACGATGAGCGACTCGGGGATGTACTCGTTGCCAGCCTGGTCCTGGTCCACCCAGTAGCCGACGTGGGCGCTTCGGAAGGCGCCGCGCACCACGTTGGAAAGGTTCATCTCCCCGATGAGGGCCTCGGAGCCGTGCTCACCCAGGAACACGCCGAAGCCCCAACCGGTGCCTAGCTGGCGCTCCCGCCGTCGGGCTGCACAGCGCATGGCGAAGGCCTGCCGGTCCTCCACCGGGTCGGGTTGGCCGAAGGTCCGCCGGGGCTCCCAGTGGTTCAGGAGCTCGGCGTTGCGACGGCGCACCTCGCGCCAAGCCGAAAAGTCTTCGACCTCGAGCGGCCGGAGAGTCGTCCGGCCGCCACCGAGGACCGGGGTGTCCGCCACCTGTTCGATTGCCATGGGGCCATCATCCCCAAACGACCGGGGGGCACCGCAAGTCGGCGCCCGATTAGCCCAGGATCTCGTCGAGGGCGCCCAGCAGCATCGTGACGTTGCGGGGACGGGCTGTGTGGCCCATGCACCCGATCCGCCAAACCTGTCCGGCCACCGGGCCGAGGCCACCGCCGATCTCGATGCCGTACTCGGCCAAGAGCCTCTTGCGCACCCCGGCCTCGTCCAGGCCGTCGGGCAGGCGATTCTCGGGGACTATCACCGACGTCAGCTCGGGCAGCCGGTGGCCCTCCTGGGCGAACAGTTCGAAGCCGCGCTTGACGAGGCCGTCCTGCAGCTGGTCGCCACACGCCTGGTGGCGGGCCTGGGCGTTTTCGAGGCCCTCCTCGAGCACCACGCCGAGCCCGGCGTGGAGGCCGTAGATCATGGAGATGGGCGCCGTGTGGTGGTACGCCCGGGCGCCTCCGCTGGTGACGTAGCTGGCGATCATGGCGAAGTCGAGGTACCAGGACTGCGACCGCTCGACGAAGCGGTCGATGGCGGCCTGTGAGACGGTGACCGGGGAGAGCCCGGGTGGCACGCCGAGGCACTTCTGGGTTCCGCTGTAGGCCAGGTCCACACCCCAGCCATCGATCTCCAGGGGAATGCCACCCAGCGAAGTGACGCAGTCAACCAGCAGCAGGGCGTCGCCCTTGCCGGCGCCGAGGGGCTCGATGTCGTTACGGACCCCGGTGGAGGTCTCGGCGTGGACGATGGCGATGACCTTGGGGTCCGGGTGGGCGTCCAACAGGGCCTGGGGGTCGATGGCGGCACCCCACGGCGCCTCAACGCGGACGACCTCGGCGCCGCAGCGGGCCGCCACGTCACACATGCGCTCTCCAAACACGCCGTTGACGCCTACCACCACGGTGTCACCGGGGCCCAGGACGTTCACAAACGTGGCCTCCATACCGGCCGAACCGGTCGCCGACACCGGGAAAGTCAGCGGGTTGTCCGTCCGGAAGACCTGGCGGAGCCGGTCGTTGGTCTCGTCCAGAACGGCGATGAAGTCGGGGTCGAGGTGGCCGAGGACCGGACGTCCAAAGGCCTCAATGACCTCTGGGTAGGGGTTGCCCGGACCGGGACCCATGAGGATGCGGTCTGCGTGCGACATGCAGGCATCCTACGGGAAACACCACTACTCATGGGAAAGTTCTACCCTGTGGGGAAACTTCTTCCCTGCTGCCGCTCAGGACTGCTGTGAGGCCACCAGGCCGTCCAGGATGTCGGACTCCGAGACGAGGCACTCGTCGAAGCCCAGCTGGCGCATGACTTTTACCAGGATGGCCATGCCGCCCACGATCACGTCAGCCCGCTCCTCCTCCATGCCTGGATTAGCCAACCTCTCTGCACGATCCTCGGTGGCCAACGTACGGAATACGTCCTCGACGGCCTCCTTGGATAGTCGGAAGTGGTGGATGCGGTCCCGGTCGTAGGTGGCCAGACCCAATTCCACGGCCGCCGCACACGAGACCGTGCCAGCCAGACCGACCAAGGTCCGGGCCTCGGACACGCCAGAAACCTCCCGGACCACGTCGTCGAGGTGGCTCTCGGTGATGGACAGGCAGGCCACCAACTCCTCGGGGAGTGGCGGATCGTGGTGGATCCACTGCTCGGAGAGGCGGACACAGCCGATATCACATGAACGGGCTGCTTCGGCCTCGATGGTGCCGACCACGAACTCCGTCGAACCACCACCGATGTCGACCACCAGGAACGGCCCGTCCGCCGGATCCAGCTCAGCGGTGGCACCGGCGAACGAGAGGCGACCCTCCTCGGGGCCCGAGAGCAGCTCCGGTCGGTGACCCAACGTCGCCTCAGCGGCGTCGAAGAATTCCTCCCGGTTGGCGGCGTCGCGGGCCGCCGAGGTGGCGGTCACCCGACACCGAGCCACTCCGTGATGGTCAAGTACTTCGCGGTATTCCCGAAGGACGACCAGTACCCGCTCGACGGCCTCCGGGTCCAGGCGCCCGGTGGAGTCCACCCCCTCCCCCATCCGGGTGATGCGCATGCGACGGTCCAACGTCTGTTCCCCGTCGCCGATCAGCAGGCGGGTGGAGTTGGTTCCGCAGTCGACGGCGGCCACCACCTCAAGCACCTGGATCACCTTGAGGTCCAACCGTTCCGGCCAGCCTGGCGTCCACCCATCGACCGACCGGATCGTCGCCGCCGACCAGGAACCAGGCGTAGTGGGCGTGCAGGCACTTGACGCCCTGGCGAGTTCCGCCCACCCCGCCCGATGGCCGGTGACCAACGTGGTCGCCCGGGATCGCCGCATCACGTTCCTCGGCGTACCGGCGGTGGGCATCGGCCAGCTCGGCCGGCTCACAGGCCTCTTCGGCGGCCCGGCCGCCGCCGCCGGACGCCAGGGTGCCGATCCGTGACCGGAGGTCCTCGCCCACCAGCCAGAACCGGGTCGGCATGGGGCGACCGTCGTCAAGCAGGGGGTGGTTGCGGATGACCACCGGTACCCCGTCCCCGTCTCGCACCACCACTTCGAAACGACCTTCGGGTCGTCGGCCCAGGAGGGCGGTCACCGCTTCTGCGTCATCGTCTCGGGCTTGCCCGTCGGGAACCGTCTGATCCATGGGGTTGCCCTCAACTCCGGGGCGATCGGCGTTGGCCCTAGCCCAGGACCCAGACGACCAGCACGACGACCACGACCAGCACGACCAACGTGGACACCAGTCGCTTGAGGATTGGCGCCCCGGCCGTGCCCAGCAGGTCGATGGCCTCGGCCTCCGGACCGTCACCTACTCGGACCGCCTCCACCTCGGAGGGTGGCTCGTCCACCGGGGCGGGGTCAGCGTCAGTGGCGGGCTCGCTGTCGGCCGTGGAGATCAGGTCGCTCAGGTTGTCGGCGAACTGTCCCATCAGCTTCCTGGACACGTCAGCCATCACGCCCCGCCCGAACTGAGCCACCTTGCCGGTGACCGTCAGGTCGGTGGTCACCGTGACTCGGGTCCCGCCGTCGACGGCTTCCAACTGAGCCGTGATGTCCGCGGCTGCGTTCCCGGCGCCTCGGGTGTCTCGGCCCTCGGCTCGCAGCACGGCCCGGTGTCCGACATCGTCGCGTTCCACGAAGGACGCTGCTCCCTTGTACTGGGCGGTGATCGGGCCGACCTTGACCTTCACCACACCCCGGAACTCGTCGCCCTCGACCTCCTGTAGCTGAGCTCCGGGAAGGCAGGGGGCGATTCGCTCCACATCGGTGAGCACGTCCCACACCCGATCGATGGGTGCCGCCACCTCGAAGTCGTTGTTCAGTTCCACGGTTCGAGATCCTCCACGGTGTCCACGTCCTCCGGATTGCCGGGACACGCTACTTCCACCACATACGAGGACTGCTCGGATAGCAGTACCCGCCCTCCCTCGTCTCCGGTCGTTGGCAACTCCGGCCACAACAAGCGGGCGATCCTGGTCGGCGGCCGTCGCAGGCCGTTGAAGGTGGCCACCGCCAGCGGGGACGGGCAGTCGGCCACAGCCCGCCAAGCCGCAGCGGGCACCCCCGGCATGTCGGCCAGGCCGACTACGACAGCTTCGTGTCCGACTCGCTCCGCATAGTCGACGGCCAACCGGAGCGAGGTGGCCTGTCCGTCGAACCACCGGTCGTTGTGCAGAACTGTGGCTCCGACGGGTAGGACGGCCGACAGGTCCACGCTGCCGGTGACCACCACCAACTCGTCTAGTCCGGCCTCCGAGGCGGCGACCAGGGCGTGGGCGGCCAGCGGCCGTCCGGCTACCTCGACCAGCAACTTGTGCCCGGCACCGTTCCACCTGGCACCACCCCCGGCGGCCAGGACTACGGCAGCAACGGTCACCGGTGAAACCTTCTCAGTCGTGGATAGGGCCGTCGGTGGCCGATAGCGCCTGAGCCGATCGTCCAGTTCTTAAAGCGATGATCTCCGACACAATGGAGACGGCCGTCTCCTCGGGGGTCCGGGCACCGATGTCCAACCCGACTGGTGACCGCAGACGGGCCAACTCATCGTCGGAGACCCCAGCCTCTCGTAAGCGGTCCACCCGGTCGGTGTGGGTTCGTCGGGAACCCATCACGCCGATGTAGCCCACCCGGGTACGCAGGGCCGAGACGATGGCCGGCACGTCGAACTTGGGGTCGTGGGTGAGGACGCAGACAGCGTCCCGACGGCGAAGCTCGGGCCCCATCTCGTCCAGGAGGCGATGGGGCCAGTCGACCACCACGTCGTCAGCTAGTGGGAAGCGCTGGTTTGTGGCGAACACCTCCCGGGCGTCGCAAACGGTGACCCGGTAGCCAAGCACCTTGGCCACCCGGACCAGCGCCCCGGTGAAGTCGACGGCGCCAAAGACCAGCATCTGGGGTGGAGCGGCGAACGATTCGATGAACACCCGAACAGCGTCCTCCCGGGCCTCGCCATGCTCCCCGTAGTGGCGGACCCCGCTGCGACCGGCCGCCAACTCGCCCAAGGCGTCCCGAACCACCACACGGTCCAGGCCCTCGTCACCCAGAGTGCCTTGCACGGACGAGCTGGCTTCGTCCGTTCGGTGCACCAGCAACTTTCCGCCTACGCCGGGACCCTCGACCACGGTGGCCAGGGCGACCGGCACCTCGTCTTCTAACAGGGTGGCCAGCCGGTCGAACAGCGACCCTCCCGGCGACGTGGCAACCACGGATCGGCCCCTACCAGTCGAGCGGTTCGACGAACAGGTGGATGGTCCCGCCACAGGTCAGGCCGACGGCGAACGCCTCGTCGTCGCTGTACCCGAAGGACACCATGCGGCGGTCTCCGGTGGCCAGGACATCCAACGCCTCAGACACCACAGCACCCTCGACACAACCCCCGGAGACCGAGCCGGCCACCTCTCCGTCCTCGGCAACGGCCATGGCCGCCCCCGGCAGGCGCGGCCCCGATCCCTCAAGGTCCACCACCCGGGCCACGGCAACGCGACGGCCGTCACCGCGCCACCTCGCCAGGTCGCCCAGGATCTCCCGCATGGGGTCAGGTTAGAGGCCCGGCGGTGCGGACCACGGACCGCCCTACAGCATCTTGGAGATGACTGCTCCAAAGTCGGACGGGCGCTCGATGATGCCCACGCCTGCCTCCCTCATGATCTCAATCTTCTCAGCGGCCGACTCGCCGACACCGGTCACGATGGCCCCGGCATGGCCCATGGTCCGACCCTTAGGGGCTGACAAGCCGGCGATGTAGGCCACCACCCTCTTGTGCATGTGGTCCCGGGCGTACCTCGCCGCCTCGGCCTCCTGGGGGCCGCCGATCTCGCCGATGATCACCACCAGGCTGGTCTCGGGGTCCTGCTCGAAGGACTTGAGGTGGTCGGTGAACGAGCTGCCATTGATGGGGTCGCCACCAATGCCCACGCTGGTACTAACCCCGACGCCGAGGGCCTTGAGCTGGGAGGCGGCCTCGTAGCCCAGAGTGCCCGACCGTCCGACGATGCCGACCGGCCCCTGGGCGTAGATGTGGCCCGGCATGATGCCGAGGAGCGCCCTGCCGGGGCTGATCACGCCGGCGCAGTTTGGGCCCATGAGCGTCATGCGTTTTTCGACCCTCTTGGTCCGCATGTAGCGCTTGACCTTCATCATGTCCTGGGCCGGGATGCCGTCCGTGATGCACACGCAGTGCCTGATACCGGCGTCGGCCGCCTCCATGATGGCGTCGGCAGCGAAGGGCGGTGGCACGAACACGATGCTGGCCTCGGCACCCGTCTCGTTGACGGCGTCGCGCACGGTGTCGAAGACCGGTAGCCCAAGGTGGTCACTGCTGCTTTTGCCGGGAGCCGTACCTCCCACAAGGTTGGTCCCGTACTCGATCATCTCCTCGGCGTGAAAGGTGCCCATGCGACCGGTGAACCCCTGAACAATGACCGGGGTTTTCTCATCAACGATGATGCTCATGTCAGTTCGCCTCCCATGAAACCGCGGCCACGGACTTTTCGCCGGCCTCGGCCAGGGTTTCGGCCGTAATCAGTTCGACGTCGCTCTCGGCGAGGATCCGGCGTCCCTCCTCCACGTTGGTCCCCGAGAGCCGAACGACCACCGGGACATTCACCTCAAGGTCGGTCATCGCCTTGACCACCCCCTCGGCCACCCAGTCGCAACGGTTGATACCGGCGAAGATGTTGACAAGGATCGCCTCCACCCGCTCGTCGGACAGCACCAACTTGAACGCCTTGACCACCCGGTCCGGGGAGGCGCCACCGCCGATGTCCAAGAAGTTGGCCGGCTCCCCGCCCGAGTGCTTGATCATGTCCATGGTGGCCATGGCCAGGCCGGCGCCGTTGATGATGCAACCGATGTTCCCGTCGAGGCCCACGTAGTTAAGGCCGCGGTCGGCGGCGTTCATCTCCCGGGGGTCCTCCTGGGACTTGTCCCGGAGCTCCGACACGTTCTGGTGCCGGAACAAGGCGTTGTCGTCGAAGCTCATCTTGGCGTCAAGGGCCAGCAGGCGACCCTCTTCGGTCACCACCAACGGGTTGATCTCTAGCATCGTGGCGTCCAGGTCCCGGAAGGCCCGGTAGGCACCCAGCAGCAGCTGTTCGGCCTGGGAGACCAGCCCGGCTTCCAGGCCGCAGGCGAACGCCATCGCTCGGGCCTGGAAGGCCTGCAGGCCGACGGCCGGCTCGATGGAGATCCGCACGATGGCGTCGGGGTCGGTCTCAGCCACTTCCTCGATCTCCATGCCACCGGAGCCGGACATGACGAGCATGATCCGCTCGGACTGCCTGTCCAGGACCATGCTCAGGTAGATCTCAGTGCCGAAGGGCACCACCGGCTCGACGTATAGGCGGTAGACGCCCTTTCCGACCGGACCGGTCTGGTCGGTGACCAGCCGCCGCCCCAGCAGGTCGTCGGCGGCCTCCCACACCTCGTCCTCGCTGTCGCACATCCTGATGCCACCGGCCTTGCCGCGGGCCCCGGAGTGCACCTGGGCCTTCACGACCCACTGGCCGCCACCGATCTCCTTGGCCCGGTAGGCCGCCTGCTCCGGGCTGTAGGCGAGGCCGCCAGTTGCGATCGGCACGTCGTACTCCGCGAGCAGGGCCTTGGCCTGGTACTCGTGAATGTCCATGGGTACTGGTCCCCCGTCTCCTCGTCGCGACTACTTGTTCTCGATAGCCGCGGCCTGGGCCACGACGTTCTCGGCCATGCGGGCTGACGCGGCGTCGATCATCCGACCGTCCAGCTGGGCGGCGCCACGTCCCTCGGCCGCTGCCTCCTCGAGAGCGACCAGGATCCGATGGGCCCGGTCCACCTCGGCAACCGGCGGCGAGAAGACCTCGTTGGCCAGGGCGACCTGGGATGGGTGGATGGCCCACTTGCCCTCGTAGCCAAGGGCGGCCGCCCGACGGGCGCCGTCTATGTACCCGTCCGGGTCGTTGAAGTCGCCGAACGGACCGTCGATGGGGCGCAGGCCGTAGGCCCGACAGGCCACCAGCATCCGGGAGAGGGCCTGGTGCCATTGGTCCCCCGGATAGTCCGGGTTGAGCCCGCCGATGTTGGTGGTCCTGGCCCGGCAACTGGCCGCGTAGTCGGCCACCCCGAAGTGCATGGCCTCCAACCGTGGACTGGAGATGGCGACGGACTCCACGTTGGCCATACCAAGGGTGGTTTCGATGAGGGCCTCGATGCCGATCTTCTCCGTGAGGCCACAGGCCTCTTCGATCTGGCTAACCATGGCGTCCACCATGTAGACGTCGGCGGCCACGCCCACCTTGGGGATCAGGATGGTGTCCAGGTGCTCGCCGGCCTGCTCCACTACGTCGACGACGTCGCGGTACATGTAGTGAGTGTCGATACCGTTGATGCGGACCGAAATCGTCTTGCCTAGGCCCCGCCAGTCGATGTCCCGGAGGCCCTCGATGACGTTGAGGCGGGCCTGGACCTTGTCACCCGGAGCCACCGCGTCCTCTAGGTCCAGGAAGACGTAGTCGACGTCGCTGGCTGCCGCCTTCTCAAACAGAGCAGGGTTGGATCCAGGAACGGCCAGCTCGCTTCGCTGGAGCCGCTGGCGGGCAGGCGCATAACGGGTGTGGCTCATCGGTACTCCGGCGGAAGGTGGCGGATTCGGGACGAAGGACGGACCGGTTTCCGGTTCACGGTCCGGTAACCACCTCCCGTCGGCTGCCCCTCTGAAGCCGACCTCTCCCTCATGTTGTTTATATTCTGCCCGAATCTTTCCTCAGATTCAAGTAGGTGGAACCAGAAGGGCGATTTGGGTTAGTTTTCCCAAATGTCCTTGGCAACCCCCGTGACGCCGGACCGCGGCTCGGAACCCTCCGACACCGCCCTGCGATCCGACATCCGGCGCCTCGGACACCAGCTCGGCAACACTCTCGTCCGCCAGCACGGCGAGTCTCTGCTCGACGCCGTAGAGCGGGTCCGGATGCTGACCCGCAACCTTCGGGACCAGGGCTCTAACGAGGACGTAACGGCCGAACTCCACGAACTGTTCGACGACACCGACGTCGCCCACGCCATCCTGCTGGTCCGTGCCTTCACCGTGTACTTCCACCTGGCCAACGTGGCCGAGCAGGTCCACCGGATCGAGGACCTGAACTCTGGCTCGCCGAACTTCGCCAACCAGTTCGAAGAGACCGTCCAGGCCCTGGCCGACTCGGGCATCGCTCCACAGGAGATCTCCGACCTGGTCGCCCGGGCCGAGCTGCGGCCGGTGTTCACCGCCCATCCCACCGAGGCGTCTCGCCGAGCCATCCTGGACAAACTGGCCATGGTCAGCCGCCTCATCGAGCAGCGCAGCGAGAGTCGCCGGACCGAAGCCGACCGTCGTCGCATCGACCGGCGCATCGAGGAGCTGGTCGAGGCCATCTGGCAGACCGACGAGCTGCGCCACGTCCGGCCTGAACCCCTGGACGAGGCCCGGGCCGTCCTCTACTACCTTGACCTGACCGTCCGCGAGGCCGTACCCGAGCTCCTGGACGAGATGCAGGCTGCCCTGCGGTCTATCGGCCAAGCCCTTCCCACGGACCGGGTCCCTATCCGCTTCGGCTCCTGGGTGGGCGGCGACCGGGACGGCAACCCGAACGTCTCCCCAGCCACCACCGACCTGGTTCTAGGCCTCCAGCGGCGGCGGGCCCTGGAGATCCTCGTGGACGAGGTAGGGGCACTCGGCCACGAGTTGAGCGTCAGTACCCGCGTCCACGGGGTGTCTGACGAGCTTCGGGAAGCCGTCGACGCCGACCGGCCGGCCCTCAAGGACGTACAGGGTCGGATCGACTGGTCAGAGCCCTACCGGGTCCGGTGCGAGGCCATCCGACGACGGCTCGTGGCCAGCGCCGACGGGGACACCAGCCGACGTGGCTACCGGACGCCGGCCCACCTTGACGCTGATCTGGAGGTAATCGAGCGGTCCCTGCGCGAAAACAGCGGCGAACTCCTGGCCGACGGCATCCTGTCTCGGGTACGCCGGATCCTCCAGGTGATCGGCTTCCACTTCGCCACGCTGGACATCCGAGAGCATTCGGACCGGCACCATGAGGCTCTGGCCACCCTCTTCGCCGCCAACGACCTCGACTACGCCGAGACCTCCGACGCCGACCGAGCTGATCTCCTGGCCGCCGAGCTGGCCAGCCGCCGACCGCTGGCCCCGCCCAGCACCCCAGATGACGCCGGGGCACTGGCCCTGTTTCGCACCCTGCGCACGATCATGGACCGGGACGGTGACGCCGTCATCGAGAGCTACATCATCTCCATGACCCAAGGCGTCGAGGACGTGCTGGCCCCTGTGGTCCTGGCCCGCGAGGTCGGGCTAGTCGACCTTGCCCATGACACGGCCCGCCTGGGCTTCGTCCCCCTGTTCGAAACCATCGACGACCTGCGCTCCATCGACCCCACCCTGCGGGCCCTGTTCGCCGTCGAGCCCTACCGGCAGATCATCGACCTGCGGGGCGGCACCCAGGAGGTCATGGTCGGCTACTCCGATTCCAACAAGGACGGCGGGATCACCACCTCCCAGTGGGAGATCCACAAGGCCCTCCGGGCCATCCGGGACGTCTCGACGGACACCGGGATCCCCATCCGGGTGTTCCACGGCCGGGGCGGGACCATCGGCCGGGGCGGCGGGCCGACCCACGCCTCGATTCTCTCCCAACCCAACGGCGTCCTGGACGGCGAGGTCAAATTCACCGAGCAGGGCGAGGTCATCGCCGACAAGTACGGCCACCCGGAAATCGCCCGCCGGAACCTGGACCTGGCGTTCACCGCGGTGCTGGAGGCCTCCCTGGCCCACAAGTCCCCCCGTCACGACGAGGGCACCATCACGCGGTGGTACTCGATCATGGACGGCATGGCTAACGATGCCTACGCCGCCTATCGCCGGTTCGTGGAGACCCCGGGTCTGGTCGAGTACTTCACCACTTCGACTCCGGTCGAGGAGTTGGGGGAGATGAACATCGGCTCCCGGCCGGCCCGACGTCGGGGCGCCACCGCAGGCATCGCCGACCTTCGGGCCATCCCGTGGGTGTTCGGTTGGACTCAGTCTCGCCAGATCATCCCCGGCTGGTTTGGCGCCGGAAGCGGGCTCGCCGCCTGCCGGGCTGCCGGCCACGGCGACGAGATGCGCAGGATGTTCGAGGACTGGCACTTCTTCCGCACATTCATCTCCAACGTGGAGATGACCCTGACCAAGACCGACCTGACCATCGCCCGGCACTACGTGGAACGCCTGGTGGACCCCTCGCTCCACCACTTGTTCGACATCGTGGTCGACGAGTACCACCGAACGGTCGACGAGGTCAGGGCCGTCACCGGTGAGGATCTGCTGGCCGAGAAGCCGATGCTGCGCCGAACGCTGGCCGTCCGGGACGCCTACCTGGACCCCATCAACGTCTTGCAGGTCGAGATGCTGCACCGGTCCCGAGCCGGCGAGGTCTCTGAGGAACTCCAGCGGGGGCTGCTGCTGACCATCAACGGCATCGCCGCCGGAATGCGCAACACCGGCTGAACGGGGCCGGGCTAGCCGGGCTCGGACAGCACGAGGGCCAGTTCACGAAGCGAGTCCAGGGAGTGGCCTTCCACGAAGCGGTCCACGTGGGGTAGAGCGGCGGCCATGCCCCGGGCCAGCGGGGCATACCCGGGGCTGGCTTTCAGGGGGTTCACCCACACCACCCGGTGGGCCACCCGTTGTAGGCGGGCCATCTGCTCGCCCAGGACCTCGGGCTGGCCGCGGTCCCAACCGTCGGACAGCACCACGACGATGGCTCCCCGGGCCATGCCCGGGACCCCCCAGCGGTCGTTGAAAGAACGCAGTCCGTCGCCCAGCCGGGTCCCACCCGACCAGTCGGTGACGGCCTCGGCGGCCTGGGCCAGGGCGGCGTCGGGGTCACGGGTCGACAGCTCGCGGGTCAGGCGGGTCAGGCGTGTGCCTAGGGCGAAAGCTTCCACGTCGCGACGGCCGACCATGGCTGCGTGCAGGAACCGGACGAGGGCCCGGGCGTAGGGCTCCATCGACCCCGAAACGTCTAGGAGTAGCACGAGGCGGCGGGGCCGCTCCCCGGGTTCAGCGAACACCCGGCGCATGGGCTCTCCCCCGGTTCGCAGAGCCTCCCGCACGGTCCGGCGGAGGTCGGGACGACCCCGACGAGCGGTCGGTCGGAGCCGACGGCAGCGCCGGGTGGCGCCGAACAGCCGCAGCCGGGACATCAGGTCGTGGAGCTCGGCTAACTCTCCGTCGGTGCACTCGGCGAAGTCTCGGGATCCGAGCACCTCGGCTCGGGACCAGCGCACGCTCAGGTGGTCGTCGCCCCGGTCCCCCACCTCGTCGGCGGGGTCCGGGGAATCGTCGGCGGCGTCGAGGACCAGGGTGACGGGTGAATGCTCCACTGGGACCCGGCCACTGGTCGGTGCCCCCGTCCAGTGGTGCTCGAAGACCGCGTCGAACCGCTCCACGTCCTCCGGTCGACGGACCAAGGTGGCCCGGCCCGACCAGTAGACGCCGGACCGGGTGGTGGCACCGACCTCGGCCACGGCCCGCCCGAACTCCAGGGTGCATCCGGGGGGAACGTCCAACCCGGCCCGACGGAGCTCGTCGACGAAGCGGACTAGGTGGCGGTCCAGAGTGAGCCGAACCTCGACGGCCACCGCTCAGGCCTCGCGCAGCAGACCAACCACCTCACCGAAGCCACGGGACCGCAGGCGGTCCTGGTCCTCGCGGTACTTGAGGAGGGTCCCGATGGTGAACTCCATGGCCGTCTCGTCAAGGTCGTCTACGCCCACCAGCACCAGGGCCTCGGCCCAGTCCAGGGTCTCGGCCACACCGGGCGGCTTGTACAGGCCCATGTCTCGCAGTTCGGCGGCCACCGTGGCCACGTCCCGGGCCAGGGCGGCCGGCACGTGGGGAGCCCGGACCCGCAGGATCTCCACCTCGCGGTCCACGTCTGGGTGCTGGATCCAGTGGTAGAGGCACCGGCGCTTGAGCGCGTCGTGGACGTCGCGGGTGCGGTTTGAGGTGATCACCACCACCGGTGGAATCTCGGCCCGGAAGGTCCCCACCTCGGGAACGGTGATGGCGTAGTCGGACAGGATCTCCAGCAGGAAGGCCTCGAACTCGTCGTCGGCCCGGTCCACCTCGTCGATCAGCAGCACTGGCGGAATTCCGGACGGGGCAACTAACGAACGGAGCAGCGGTCGCCGAACCAGGAAGCGTTCGTCGTAGAGCTCGTCTTCCAGATCGGCCACCTCAGCCTGGGTCGTGGCGCCCGTCGCCTCGGCGGCTCGCAGGTGCAGAAGTTGGCGGGAGTAGTCCCACTCGTAGACAGCTTGGGAGGCGTCGAGGCCCTCGTAGCACTGGAGGCGGATCAGCTCGCCCCCCGTCCAGGAGGCCAGCGCCCGGGCTACCTCGGTTTTTCCCACGCCGGCCTCGCCCTCCAGTAGCAGGGGGCGGTGGAGGCGCAGGGCTAGGTAGATGGCGGTGGCCAGGCCCTCGTCGGCCAGGTAGTCCTGGTCGTACAGGGCAGAGACAACCTCATCGACCGAGGCGACCTCGTTTGCTGGGGCAGCCGGAACCATGCCCGTCAGGCTAGGGCGACGGAGGCCGGCGTCAGCCGTCCGAAGCCTGGAACGGTCAGCAGCCTGCTTCTTCCAGGCCTCGGCGGGTAAGGACCCGGGCCAGGTGGCACCGGTATTCGACCCCGGCGTTGAGGTCGCTGGGTGGCTCCAGGCCATCAGCAGCCACGGCAGCTGCGTCGGCGGCCGACATTCCGGAATCCGCGGCTGCCTCCACCCCGGCGGCCCGGACGGGGCGAGAGTCCATGTTGACCAGGCCCACACCGCACGAACCGCCGTCGACCACCACGGCGGCCCCCACGATGGCCCAGTCCTGAGCCCGTCGGTTGAACTTCTGGAACGACCAGCGGGCGTCGGGCATGCGGGGGACCCGCACCTCGACTAGGAGCTCATCGGGGGCCAGATCGGTCTCCAGGAACCCGGTGAAGAAGTCGTCGACAGTCACCTCTCGGCGTCCGGCCGGACCCTGAACGACCACCGAACCCCGCAGGGCGATCAGGGCAGCCGGAAGATCGGACGCCGGATCGCCATGGGCCAACGAGCCCCCGAGGGTGCCCCGGTGGCGCACCTGGGGATCGCCAACCTTGGACGTGGCTGCTGCCAGCAGGCCGGCCTGCGCTCGCACGAGGTCGCTGATCTCCACGTCCCGGTGGCGAGTCAGCGCCCCGATGGCCAGCACGTCGCCGTCCTCCCGAACGTATGACAGGTCGGATAGCCGGCCGATGTCGACCACCAGAGCCGGAGCGGCCAGCCGGTACTTCATGAGCGGCAGGAGCGAGTGGCCACCGGCCAGGAGTTTGGCGTCGTCTCCGTGCTCGGCCAGCAGGGCCAGAGCGTGCTCGGCTGAGGTGGCCCGCTCGTAGTCGAAAGCGACCGGGATCACTGCGACGACCCGGCGGCCTTCAGGACGGCGGCCACGATGTTGTGGTAGCCGGTACAGCGGCAGAGGTTCCCCTCCAGGCCCTCGCGCACCTGGGCCTCGGTCGGGTCGGGCACCTCGTCGAGCAGCGAGACGGCGGCCATGACCATGCCGGGGGTGCAGTAGCCGCACTGCAGGGCGTGGCACTCGTGGAAGGCCTGCTGCATGGGGTGCAGCGTGTTGCCGTCGGCTAGGCCCTCGATGGTGGTCAGGTTCTGCCCGTCGGCCTGGACGGCCAGCATCGTGCACGACTTCACGGCCTCGCCGTTCACGTGGATGGTGCAAGCTCCGCACGACGATGAATCGCAGCCGATGTTGGTGCCGGTCAGGCCGGCCTGCTCACGCAGGTAGTGGACTAGGAGCGTCCGGGGCTCGACGTCGTGGGAGACGTTGGACCCGTTGACGGTCATCGACACCTGCATCGGTCTCCCCTCCCCCGAGCCGGTTGGCGTCGGTCCCGAGGCAGCGGACACTACCGGTGGTCGTTGGGCGGGACGACACCCGCCACCGGACTGCCGGGGCGCTCAGTCGGCGAAGGGCCAGATCCCGGGCACCGGGTACTCGGACCGGGGCGGCGGGAGCACGGCGTAGGCCTCCTCGTCCGGTCGGATCAGGTTGTACTCGCTGCGGGCCCGACGCTCGATCTCCTCGTCGGTGTTGAGGGCGTCAATCCGCTCTTCGTACGACCGGTTGACGGCCTCCACCTCGGCCACCTCGACTCGGAGCTCGGCCGTACGCTCTCTCTGTTCCAGCCAGTCGCGAAACGGCACCACGCCCAGCGTTAGGGCGGCCAGCACGGCGGCCACGGTCACCCCCAGGAAGGCCAGGCGGCGGGTGATGGCGGGCCGCACGGGGGTCAGCCGCCGGCCAAGGCGGCCCGACCGCGGAAGGCGGCTGCTTCGCCCAGCATCTCCTCGATGCGTAGGAGCTGGTTGTACTTGGCCACACGGTCACTGCGGGCCGGCGCACCAGTCTTGATCTGGCCGCAGTTGGTGGCCACAGCCAGGTCGGCGATGGTGGTGTCTTCGGTCTCGCCGGACCGGTGCGACATCACGGCCGTCCACCCGTTGGCGTTGGCCAGTTCCACGGCTTCCAGGGTCTCAGTGAGCGTCCCGATCTGGTTGACCTTCACCAGAATGGAGTTGGCCACACCAGCATCGATGCCCCGTTGCAGCCGCTGGACGTTGGTGACGAACAGGTCGTCGCCCACCAACTGGACACGATCCCCGATGGCGGCGTTCAGGGCGGCCCATCCGTCCCAATCCTCCTCGGCCATCCCATCCTCGATGGACACGATCGGGTAGCGGGTTGAGAGGTCGGCCAGGTAGGCGGCCATCTCGTCGGGCGACAGGCTCCGTCCCTCACCGGAAAGGTGGTAGGTGCCGTCGCGGAAGAACTCGGTAGAGGCGGCGTCCAGGGCCAAAGCCATGTCGTCGCCCGGGACCAGCCCGGCCTTCTCGACCGCCTCGACCAGCAGCTGCACCGCCTCCTCATTGGACCCCAGGTCGGGGGCGAACCCGCCCTCGTCACCGATGCCCGTGGCCAGGCCGCGCTCGGAGAGCACCTTCCTGAGTTCGTGGTAGCACTCGACCCCCCAGCGAAGGCCCTCAGAGAACGAGGCGGCACCCACCGGCATGAGCATGAACTCCTGGAGGTCGACGTTGTTGTCGGCGTGCTCCCCGCCGTTAAGCACGTTGAGCATGGGCACCGGGAGCACATGGGCGTTGGCCCCGCCGACGTAGCGGAACAGCGGCGCCTCAGCATCGGCTGCCGCGGCTCGGGCCACGGCGAGGGACACCCCCAGGATGGCGTTGGCACCCAGTCGACCCTTGTCGTCAGTTCCGTCAACGTCGCAGAGCGCCTGGTCGACGGACCGCTGGTCGTAGGCGTCCAGGCCGTGGACGGCGGCCGCCAGCTCGCCGTTCACATTGCCCACCGCGGTCGATACACCCTTCCCAGCCCATGTCGGGCCACCGTCTCGGAGCTCCACGGCCTCGAACATGCCGGTCGACGCCCCGCTGGGGACCATGGCCCGGCCCGACGCCCCTCCGGCTAGAACCACGTCCACCTCGACCGTCGGGTTTCCCCGGCTGTCTAGAACCTGCCGTCCGACGACAACCTCGATGCTGCTCACGATCCGTCTCCTCCGGCCTCTCGCTCCGACGCACGCCCGGAAAACCGTGCAGTCGGACCGCTTCGGACGTCCTCGGCCGCCACGGTCAACGCTGACAACGCTAGCCGTGTCCAGACTCAGCCAGGGCTCGCTTTCGGTAGCGGGCCACCACCGCGGGCTCCACCTCGCGGAGGTCGACGCCGTCGGTGGCGGCCAGGGCCTCGGCCCGCCGCACCAGGCGGGCGAACCGAGCCACTGCCCCCCGCAGGGCGTCCTCGGCGTCCAGGCCGTCGTCGTGGGCCGCAGCGGCCAAGGACAGCAGCAGGTCGCCGAGAGCGTCGGGGTCGGTCGACGGGTCGCCGACCGGGTCGTCGGGCTCCAGGCCCAGCCCGCCGGCCCGTCGCACCACCTTTTGGGCCGCGGCCAGGGACGGCAGGGTCGGCGGGATCCCGTCCAGGGCCGACTCCCGGCCCTTCTCCGCCTGCTTAATCCGGTCCCAGTTGGTCAGGACCTGGCCGGAGTCCTCGGCCACCACGTCCCCAAATACGTGGGGATGGCGGTGGCGGAGCTTGTCGTGGATGCCCCGAGCCACGTCGGCCAGGTCGAAGCGCCCGTCGTCGGCGGCAATCCGGGCGTGGAACACCACTTGGAACAGCAGGTCGCCCAACTCCTCCTTCAGGTCCCCGGATCCCCTACCAGTCGCCTCGTCGTAGGCGTCGAGTGCTTCCAGTAACTCGTGGGCCTCCTCCAGGAGGTAGGAACGCAGCGACGAGTGGGTCTGCTCGGCGTCCCACGGGCAATCCCGGCGGAGGGTGGCCACCAGCTCGACAAAGCGCTGGAGATCGTCGGTGACGACGGGCTGTCGCTCGGTCACGACCCCAGCCGGGCCAGGGCGGGAGCCAGAGGTCCCGGCGGCGGTGCAACCCGCCCCACAGCGGCGTCCCAGGTGCCGTAGCGGGACTCGACTTCGACCGAACGGGTCAGCCCAGCGACCTGGAGCAGGGCGGCCGACCGGCGCTGGCCCAACTCGGCGAACGGCACCGGGTCGACTCGCCGGACCTCGTCGATGCGGATCACGTGGAAGCCGAACTGGCTGGGTACCGGGCCGACCAGGGTCCGACCCTCGGCTAGCGCCCCGAGGGCGGCACGTTCGAAGGTCGGAACGAAGGCGCCCAGCGGCACGCAGCCCAGGGCTCCGCCGTTCTCCCCGGATCCCGGATCCTGGGACACGTTGCCGGCCAGAATGGCGAAATCTTCGCCCTGGGCGAGCAGGTGGAGGACGGCGTGGGCGTCGTCCTCTTCTGAGACCAGAATGTGGCTGGTGCACAGGTCGTGGCCGAGCAGGGCAGCATTGTCGTCGTAGGAGGCCTGCACGCCGGGAACGCCGACCTCCACCAGGTCCAGGGCGGCCTGCCATCTGCTGATTCGAGGAAGGGTTGGGTCTCCGGGATCGATCCCGGCGGCCAGGAGCCGGTCCCGGGCAGCCGCCCGGTCGTCGTCGGTGACTACCACGCCGTTCTCGGCCAGCAGGTCAACCAGGGCCTCGTAACGGACGTAACGGTCCACCACGCCGGCTGCCACGACGGCGTCGAGGCTCTCGCCGGCCGGCCGGCCGGTGACCTCTGATACCAGGGTGGCCACAGTGTCGCGGTCCAGCGTGGAGGACCCCACCCGAACGGCGACGGTCGTCGATCCGCATGCCGTGACCACCAGCAGGACCAGGGCGACCGCCAGAAGGCGGCCGGACGACAGGAGGCGGGAAGCGGGTGCCACGAGGGGTGGATGCTACGGGACGGTCAGGCCGGGTCGTCGGTCTGGTCGGTCGGGGCCGCCTCGGCGGCCACCGGCACCAGGTCCTCCAGCAGATGGGTAAGTGCACCCGCCGGGTCGTCCCCACCTACCGGCAGGAGAAGCTGGCGAGGCCCTTCCTTGTAACGGGCATCGCCGTGAAGCCGGGCTAGCCGGGTCTGGCGGCTCAGGGGCAGAACCACCGGGGCGCAGCGGGCCAGGAGTTCGGGCCCACCCAGCCCCGGGCCCCGGGTGGCCACCACGGAGGTGATGCCCCGGGCCACGCAGGCCGTCCGCAGGCGGGCCACGGCCAGCAGAGCCCGGGCGGGCTCTGGCACCGGAC
>JAKURX010000160.1 GCA_022451505.1 Acidimicrobiales bacterium
CCGGTCGGAGCGTAGGGCCTTCGGCCCACTGTCAGGGCTAACGTGCCTCGTCGCCCCTCTCCGGCCCCAGGTGGTCGTATGTCTCCGCTGATCCACGTGCTCCTGGGCACCAAGGCCGAGTTGATCAAGGTCGCGCCGGTGATGGGCGAACTGGATCGCCGGGGCGTCGCCTATCGGCTTGTCGAGACCGGGCAGCACGGCGCCCACCTGCCGGGCCTCCGGCAGCAGTTGGGGGTGAGGGAGCCGGATGTCCGCCTGGGGGGCCTGTCCAACGTGGACAGCATCGGGCAGGCAGTGCGGTGGATGGCCGGCCTGGCCGGCCTGTTAGTGGGGCGCCGGGCACTGGTCGAGCGGGTGTTCGGAGGGGCCGGTGGGGTGTGCTTGGTCCACGGGGACACCCCGTCGACGCTGATGGCAACCCTGATGGCCCGCCGGGCCGGCCTGGCCGTCGCCCACCTGGAGTCGGGCCTGCGGTCGGGGGGCTTCCGGGACCCGTTCCCGGAGGAGTTGATCCGGGTGTTCGTGATGCGGCGGGCCGACGTGGTGTTCGCTCCAGATGACGCGGCGGCTGCCAACCTGGCCTCCATGGGGGTGCGGGGTCGGGTGGTGTGCACTTCCGGGAACACCGGCCGAGAGGCACTTGCCGGCGTGATGGCCGATGTGGAGCCGGGATTGGGACCAGTGGTCGCCGCGCTGCACCGGGTGGAAAACCTGCACCGTCCGGTGCGTCTACGGGCCTTTCTGAGCCTGCTTCGCCGGTTGGCCGCCGATGGTCACAAGGTGCTGTTCGTGATGCACCCGCCGACCGGGCGGGTGCTAGCTCGCCACGGCGGGCAGGCCGCCCTGGAGGCCTCGGGGGTGGCCACCTCGGAGTTGCTGCCGTTCGCCGAGTTCGCGGCCCGCCTGGCCGCTGCCCCGTTCGTAGTTACCGACGGCGGGTCGATCCAGGAGGAGTGCGCGCTACTCGGGGTACCGTGCCTGCTGTGGCGGGACCGCACCGAGCGGCCCGACGGAGTGGGCGCCAACGTCGTAGTGGGCCGCTACGACGAGACAGTTATCGAAAGTTTTTTGGCCGACCCGGAGGCCTACCGGCGGCCCGCCAACCTGGGCGACACCCAGCCGTCCGCCGAGGTGGTCGACGTACTGATTGGGATGCTTGACGCCTAAGGGTCGCCGCGACGGGGAGGCTTAGCCAGCCCTCCGGCGGGACGCCACGGCAGCCAGCCCGGTGAGGGCCAGGTCGCGAATGACGAGCACCACCCGGAAAGCACCAACGAGGAGCAGCGCGTCAGCGCTCCAGCCGACGAGAGCCACCAACGTCGGTTCGAACACCCCCAGTCCCTGGGGGGCGACTATTGCAAACAGGCCGATCCGCCATGACAGAGCGAACGCGCCCGTGGCGGCAAACCATCCCAGTGATCGATCCATGACCTCCAGGTAGGCCCAGAAGACGCTGCCGAAGATCGCCCAGTAGACGGTTAGGGCGGCCGAGAGGCGTACCACACCACCGGTAGTTAGCGCGGTGGCTGGTGGCTGGTGGCGTCGCTGAGCCCACCAGGCCAGGGCACCGTTGATCACCGGGCGGGCCACCATGACGACTGCCACAAACAGGCCGGCGGCCAGCCAACCCAGCCAGGCTGGGGCGTCGGTCGACCCGGCGAGGAACAGCGAACCGATGAGTAAGGCAACCGGGGTAGCCAGCGCTACCTCAAGGCCGCTCATAGCCACCAGCACCGGGGTGCTCACCCCCCGACGGGCCAAGGCCACGCCACGACCGGCAGCCAGCCAGAAGCCTCCAGGCAGGTACCGGGTGAGAGTGGTTTCGGTGGCCGCCTCAGTCACCTGCCGCCAGGTAACCGTTTCGCCGAGTTCTCGCAGGGCCAGCGTCCAGAAGGCAGTGTTAGCTAGAAACGGCAACATCGACGCCGCGACCAACCCCAACAGGGGCCACGGTCGGGCCTCGACGAGCAGGTCGGCCATGGCCGACCCCCGGTCGGCAACCAGCCAGGCGGCCACTGCGGCCACCACGGCCAGGTAGACGACGGTAAGCCGGCGGCGGGTCATACCGCTCCGAGCAGGTCGTCCAGGGTGGTGGCGTTGCCGCCGGCGAGGTCGATGAGACCCTCCACTGTCTCGGCCAGGTGGTCGCTGCTGTTCAGCGCCGTGGTTACCGACTGTGGAAGGTCGTCCGGGCTGTCGGCAGCCACCATGGCGGGGCCGAGGTCCTCGGCTAGGGCGGCCAGTTTCGGCGAAAAAGGCAGGGAGACTACGGGGGCGCCGGCCAGTGCCCCGGCGACCGCCCCGTGGTAGCGCATGGTCACCGCTACGTCGACGTCAGCGAACTCGGCCAGCAACCCCTCGAGGTTGGGACTGCGGATCTCGGCACGGGTTGCCATCCGGTCGGCGACCCGCAGGTGAAGGGGGTGGTCGGCGACCGGGTCGAGGGCCACAAATCGAGTGGTCAGACCTGTTGCGGCTGCCGTGGCGTCGATCGCCATGGCCAGTGCGCTGATCGCCGCCAGCGACGGGCGGGCGGGCGGACCGACCATTGCGGGCCGCCACCGGGCGGTCTGCGGGGTGCGGAGGCACACGGCGAGCACCCCGGATCCTCGACGGGCTGGCGGATCGGCTAACCAGGCCAGGTCGGCTGCCCGGACCACACGGGGCACTCCGAGGCCGGTGAGCGCATCGGCCGACCGTTGGTCGCGCACAGCGACCGCCACCTGATCACAGAACGCGGTCGCCACCCGGCGTCCGCCCCTGGCTGTAGTTAGCCCTGACGCTCCGAGGCCGACCCCGGCCCATGGGACCCCGGCCCGGCGGGCTGCCCGAATCCGCGACAGGTGCCAGGGAAGGTTCCAGATGCTCGTCTCGTCCTGGAGCAGGCCGCCGCCGCCGAACACCAGCATGTCCGCGTTCCGGAGAGATTGGCGCAAGGCCAGAGGGTTTAGGTGATTGAAAGCGTCGACGCCGTGGTCTGCGGTGGTGGCCGAAGGGTCAACGGAGGGAACGACGGACTCCACCCCTCGGTCGGCCAGCAGGCGTCGGAGCACCGAGAAGACCAGTTCGTCTCCAAGGTTGGTGGATCCGACCCAGGCGGCGACAACGGCCCGGTCACCCACGGCGGTCGACACTATCGTGAGGCGATGAGCCAGATGGCGGCGACCCGGGCCGACACTCGGGTCGCCCGGGTGCTGGTCGCAGCCTTGGTTGCCTTTCTGGCCGTGTCCTGGTGGCCGGCGTTCGGCCTCCCGTTGGGCGACTCACATGAGGGTCGGGTCCTGGGCCAGTTCTCCCTACACGTCGCCAACTTCTGGGACCTCGGTGTTGTCGGGTCGTCATTCGGGGCCTCCTGGGAACCGTTCTCTGACGTGCCCTACACCCACCACCCGCCCCTGCTCACTTTCTTGCACCTTCTGGTCTCGGCCGTGGCCGGCCAGGGACTGGCCCAGGTAAAGGTGATCAGCTACGCGGCCGGCCTGTGCACCATCCCCGCTCTGTGGGGGGGGGGCCGCCGCCTGGGTCTGCGAGCCTTGCCGATTGCCGCGGCGGTCGCCGCGCTAGTGGCTACGCCGTGGTGG
>JAKURX010000161.1 GCA_022451505.1 Acidimicrobiales bacterium
GCGCCCGGGCCAGGGCCGGGGCGGTTGCCGAGGAAAGGGGCGATTCGGAACCGGCGGGTCCGCCACCTGAAGGGGCGACCGACGGGACGGCACCAACATCGCTGACGAGACCTACGACCGACCCCTCGGGAGGACCTGCCATCGTGACCCGGGAGGACCTGACAGGCGGGCCAACGAGCCATGCTCTGACGATCGACGGAACCTTCGTGGTCCCCGAGGTGGTCGTCACCCCCCAACCACCCAGCGAACTCGCCGGGCATCCGACACCGGAACCCCCTCCCGAGGTGGACCTCGGGATCCCCGGGACGATCCGTTCGGCCCGTCGGACTGTCCTGGAATGGGGGGTGGTGCTGGTCGGAGCCCCGGCCCTGGCCCTGATCGTCCGGGCCTTCCTCTTTCAGGCCTTCTACATCCCGAGCCCCTCCATGGAACCGACACTGTTCTCGGGGGACCGGATCCTGGTCAACAAGGTGAGTTACCGACTCCACGACGTAAACCGCGGGGACTTGGTGGTGTTCCACCCACGCCCGGAGTCGGGGGTGGGTGCCGACGACCTGATCAAGCGTGTCATCGCCCTCCCCGGTGAGACGGTCACTACAGATAGTGGACGGGTACTGATCGACGGTGGACTCCTGATCGAGCCGTACCTCCCAGTCCCTGACGGGACGGCGGACTTCACGACGGTGCCGTGGTGTGCGAACCAGGACACCACCGCTGGGTGCACGGTTCCCGACGATCACGTTTTCGTCCTGGGGGACAACCGGGGCAACTCCCGGGACAGCCGCTATTTCGGTCCAGTGCCCGTCGATTCGATCGTGGGACGGGCCTTCGTGCGAGTTTGGCCGCTGGGAGACCTAGACCGGCTCTGACCTGGAGCGTTCAGATCCACCGTGGAGGCGCGCCGCCCCGTCGACCAGACGGTCTACGTGGTCGCCGAAGATTCCGTCCAGACGCATCCGGAGGAGCCGGTCGATCTGGCGGGGGTGCTGAGCGTCCCAGCCCAGGCACCGGAGGCCGAACCGACGGAAGAGCGACACCAGGCCCCCGCTCCAGTCCGGCTCGGGGAGGTTCACAGCGTCAATTCCGGCATCTGACAGGTCGGCGGCCCACCGTTCCAGTCCTCCGGACATGCGCTCGAGGCGGGTGGAGTGGACGAGGACGACCTGCGAGTCCAGGTCCCGCCACCGGGCCAAGAGTTCTGGGTCCGGATGGCAGAGCCAGAGTTGGGGGAGGGCTCCGTGATCGGAGGCCACACGGAGGATGTCGGACACGGCCTCCGAATCCTTGACGTCCAACGACAGGGGGATCTGGGAGCCCACCCTGGCGTAGAGGTCGGCCAACGTCGGAACATCCGGCGAGAGGTCCTGAATGGTCAGGGTCGAAATGGTCCGGCGACGGAACCTCCGGCCGATCCGCCCGTCGTGGTGGAGGACCGGAACCCCGTCCGCCGAGCACCAGACATCGCTCTCTAGCCCCGTGGCACCCAGCCGAAGGGCAAGGACGAAGGCCTCCAGGGTGTTCTCCGGGGCGTGGGCACGGCCGCCTCGGTGAGCGAACAGCAGGGGAGCGGTCAGCGACGGATTGGACACCCAGTCATCATGCCGGGCTGGCCCACCGGACGCTGACACCACGACGCCTAGGCTCGGAACGATGGAAGGAAGCCTTCTGCTGTGCGCTGGGGCCCTAGTGGCCGCCGTGTCGGCCCTGGCCGTAGTGTCGGCTCGCTTGGCTCGGGAGTTGGAGGTCACCGTACGTTCCCTTCACCGGTTTGGTCGACTAGCCGTGGTGGTGGCCGACCTGTCCCGGTCGACTCGCAGCCTGGAGTCAGGCACCGCTCGGCTAGGGCGTCGGTAGGTTCACCCCATGGGAAACATCGGGGGTGGCGAGATCCTGGTCATCCTGCTGCTGGGCCTCGTGGTACTCGGTCCGGGCAGGCTGGCGGTGGTCGCCCGGCAGTTCGGTCGGGTGATTCGGGAAGTTCGACGAGTGGCCACGGGATTCCAGGAGGAGTTCCGAGACCTGGTGGAGGACCCTTCCCTCGAGGCCATGGCCCGTGAGCGCGGACATCGCCTGACCGGATCTAGTTCGTCCGAGTCGGCCACCGATGAAGCGGAGGAGGCTGGTGGCTGACCCCGGCGGGCGGATGGCCCTCATGGGTCACCTCGAGGAGCTACGCAGGCGGCTGATCCGCTCGACGCTGGCTGTTCTGGCCGGGGCAGTCGCCGCGTGGGTGTTCTACCCGCAGATCCTGGACCTCCTGCTGGAGCCCTACTGCCAGATCCGGGGAGAGGCGGTCGAGGGCAGCGCCTTCGGCACGGGGTGTGAGTTGCTGGTCACTGATCCGCTGGAACCGTTCGGAGTCCGAATGATGGTGGCGGGCTATGGAGGGCTCGCTCTGGCCATGCCGGTCCTACTGTGGCAGTCCTGGCGCTTCGTGGCACCCGGTCTCCACGCACAGGAACGACGGTGGGGCGTCCTGTTCGTTGGCCTGGGAGTCCTCCTGTTCGGGGCCGGCTGCGGCCTCGCCTACTGGAGCATCCCGCGGGCCCTGGACTTCCTAATCGGAATCGGAGGGCCGGACCTGGTCAGCGTCTTCTCACCTGCCCGGTACCTGGGATTCGTTGTGAAGATGACCCTGGCTTTCGGAATCGGCTTCCAGTTTCCGCTCCTCCTAGTCCTCCTTCAGGTCCTAGGCATCCTGACCCCGGCATCGCTGCGACGGTTTCGGCGGTACGCCATCGTTGGAATCGTCGCGGTGGTGGCCGTTCTGACACCCAGTGGCGACCCGTTCACCCTGTTGTTGTTGTCCGTTCCTATGGTCGTCTTCTACGAGGTGGCGATCCTGGTGGGAGCGCTAAGGGCCCGCCGCCGGCGGCGAGCCGGATCCGAGTGACCGACGGCCGGCCCTTCGAGCTCGACCGCTTCCAGGTCGAGGCAATGGCCGCCGTGGACGCCGGGCGTTCTGTCCTGGTATCGGCCCCCACCTCCAGCGGCAAGACGGTGGTGGCGGAACATGCCATCGACTCGGCGTTGGCCGCTGGACGCCGGGCCTTCTACACGGCACCCATTAAGGCCCTCTCCAACCAGAAGTTTCGAGACCTTGGCGAACGGCTGGGCCACGATGCGGTCGGCCTGATGACCGGCGACCAGGTCATCGCCCCAGAGGCACCAGTGGTGGTCATGACCACCGAGGTCCTCCGGAACATGCTCTACGCGGGATCCCCGGCCACCGAGGGACTCGGATGGGTGGTCCTAGACGAGGTCCACTTCCTGGAGGACCCGTACCGGGGTGCCGTCTGGGAGGAGGTAGTTCTCAACCTGGCCGAGGACGTAGGGATCGTGGCGCTCTCCGCCACGGTGTCCAACGCAGAGGAGTTAGGCGACTGGCTCACCGCCGAGCGCGGGCCGACGACGGTGGTACGTGAGAACCGTCGACCGGTCCGCCTGAACTCCCACTACCTGGTGGCCGAACGGGGTCGCCCCCGCCCTGTGCACCGGCTGTC
>JAKURX010000162.1 GCA_022451505.1 Acidimicrobiales bacterium
GTCGGCGAGGGGCCCGGCTAAGGGTGCCAGCATGGCCACCGGGAGAAACTCGGCAACGCCGAGCAGGCCGAGGTCCAGTGGGCGGCCTGTCAGGTCGTACACCTGCTTGCCGATGATCGTGATCTGGCCCATCACGGCGAAGTGGGTCAGAAAGTTCACACCCAGGAGGGCCTTTACCCGTAACGGGATCTCTGTGACGGAATGGCTTGTCATTGGCTGTCGAAGCGGCTGGCAAACGACGGTGTCCGTCCCCACTGAGGTGGGATGCCTGGTTCGCCGGGGTACTGCATGGTCTCAGGAACCACAGGCCGTGGTGGATCGGCCGCCAGCCAAAGACGCAATAGATGGCGACGACGGTCGGGGTCGTCGGTGAAGGCCGTACGGGCGTGGAACACGGTGAAGTTGTTGGCCACCACCGCCTCGCCGGCCGCCATCGTGAAGTCCAGGGCCAGGTCGGGCCGGTTGGCAGTGGCCTCGAGGTAGCCGATGGCCTCGCGTTCGACGTCGGTGAGAACGATCGAGTGGTCCTTGTCGGCGGCGATCTCGACGTACTCGCGTACGAAGCGTCCACTCACCAGCCCGTTGCACTCGCTGAACACCGGAACCCGATGGGGGGTGACCGGGTCGTCGCCGGGGCCCTCCTCTCCGAAACGGTGGTAGCGGAACCCGCGTGCCAGCACGACCAGGAGGTCGGGCCGTTCACGCCGGATCTCATCGAACACCGAGAGGGAACTCACGAACCGGCTGACCCCACCGGTCATCGCGGGCCGGATACAGAGGAAGGACAGCAGGTCCCCGGGGTCGGAGTGTGGCGAGAGCTCGGACCGGTTCCGATAGGCGCGGGCGTGCGGATCGGTGTCTGTCACGTTGATGACGTGGCCGAGACGCTCGCCCATCACGCTCTGCGACACGGCCCGGCCCAGGCGGAGTCCGATTCCCCAGAACATGAGCGCCACCTCGTCGACCGTGCACCGCTGAACCGGGAACCCCCGCAGCAGGGCGATCCCGCGCCCGTCCAGCACCTCCGTGCGGACCTCGGCGACCAGGGGGGCCAGCGGTCCCAGCGGCAGGTCGTCGGGGCCAGCGTCGACCGGGTCGACGCCGTTGGCGGCCAGCCGGCGGGCTGCCGACTCGAGCTCCGCGAGGTCGTCGTCCGGGAGGTCCACCGCGATGGCGTCCGTGTCGGGAACGTCGGTCCGATTCCAGAGGCTGGCCGTCGGGATCGTCACCAGTTCGAGGGCCATGGCGCGCAACCTATGCGGCGTCCGACACCGGATCCGGCGCCCGTCCAGCGGCCAGGAGAAACCCGAGTGCGACCAGGCCGTAGACGAGAAAGCCGACCGTCCACGGCGTGGTGGAGGATTCGATGCGCATGCCAACGAAGGCGGCCAGCAGGGAGGCCGACGTGAGAGCCCCGAAGCCGAGGACCCCGGCGGCTGTCCCGGCCACGTCGCCCAGCGGTTCGAGGGCCATTGACATGGCAACCGGCGTGACGAGGGCGAGCAGGGTGTTGCCGACGACCATGAGGGAGAACCACGTCCAGAACTCCGGCACCCCGTCGGTGGCCAGGGTGAGGCCGAGCAGCACGATGGCGAGGGCCATGGCCGTGGCGAGGACGAAAACCCCGACCGGGTGGGCGCCCCACCTGCCGATGGCCGGGTTGATGGCGAGGAAGCCCGCCGCGAAGACGATGGCCGATGCCGCGAACAGGACGGCGAATTCATCGGCCCTGTCGTAGACGACCTCGAACACCTGCTGGGTGCTCCCCAGGAAGATCAGGAAGGCGCCATCAGCGAACAGCAGCGCCGAGGCGTAGAGGACCGTGCGGCGACAGGTGACGACGCGCCGGAAGGCATCGATGGTTGGTCCGACCCGGAGGGGACGCCGATTCGCCGGGTCAAGCGTCTCACCGAACCGGATTCCCCAGGCCGTGACGGCGGCGGCCAGGACGATCCCGACTGCGTACACCCACCGCCACGACATCGTACGAAGGATCCCTTCGGCGATCAGCGGCACTACCACCGGGCCGACGAGGAAGACGGCCGTGATGGTGGACATCACGCGGGCCATCCGGTCTCCCGTGTAGAGGTCCCGGAGGATGGTCAGGTTCATGAGCGCCGCTGCCGAGGCGCCCAGCCCCCAGACGAATCGGCTGGCCAGGAGAAATTCGAAGTCGGTGGCCAGCATTGACCCCGTGGCACCCAGGGCGTAGATGGCCATGCCGAACCGCAGCGTGGGGGCCCGCCCGAAGCGGTCGGCCACCGGCCCGTAGACGACCTGTCCGGCGGCCATGCCCAGGAAGTAGACGGTGACGGCCAGGGTGATCCGGTTGGAGCCCGGGGGGAGGCCCAGGTCGGGTCGCATCTCGTCGAAGGCGGGCAGGGTCGCGTCGATTCCGAAGGCCACCGACATGCCGATGAACGCCAGGAAGGCGACGACCTCCCACTCGGTGCGTTCCCGCCTCGCCGACATCGGCGCAGTCTTGCCCAGTAACCCGACCCCAACCGCTTACGGTCCGGTCACCAGGTCCCGAGTGTGGCGTCTCCCGGTGCTGAGGCGGCGCCGCCACCTGGGAGGATGGGTTGGTGGAACACATGACCATTGCGCAACTGGAGGTCGGCCTGGCCGAGGTGGGGCGGTCGCCGACCGGCGAGGGCACCTTGGAGCTGATAGTCCGTCGGCCCGTCTCCGAGGAGCGCGAGGTGCTGGAGACAGCCACGCTGACCGTCGAGGAGGGTCTGGTGGGCGACAACTGGAACCAGCGGCCCAGCAACCGGACAGAAGACGGTGGACCACACCCCGACATGCAGCTCAACCTCATCAACAGCAGGTTTCTCGCCCTCATCGCCGGTGATCCCGAACGCATGGAGCTGGCCGGGGACCAGTTGGCCGTGGACCTCTCCCTCGGGTCCGACGACCTTCCGCCCTGGTCGCGGATCCGGATCGGTGGGGCGGTTATCCAGGTGACCGACCAGCCCCACACCGGCTGCGCCAAGTTCACGAGGCGGTTCGGCCTGGACGCATTCCACCTCCTCAAGACCGAGGTCGGCCAGGCCATGAACCTCCGAGGGATCTGTACCCGGGTGGTGGTGCCGGGAACCATCCGCAGGGGCGACCCGGTGACCGTGGAGAGACCCGGTGACCGTGGGGCGACCCGGTGACCGTGGGGCGACCCGCCGCCCCATAGGTAAGACCCGCCGCCTGATAGGTGACCGGGGCCGTTGGGGTTGCCCACGTGCGGACCCCGGTGCCCTCGTAGCCTCGGCCCATGCGCACGGCCATAGTCAGCGGTTCGTGGAGTGGGATAGGCGAGGCCCTCTCGCTGGACCTGGCCCGATGGGGCTGGAGGGTCTTCGGCTTCGACCTGACTGCGGGCGACTCGCCCATGACCTCATCGGACCTGGCCGGCTTCGGCGGATCTGTCGAGCCGATGGTCGTGGACGTCACCGACCGGCTGGCCGTGGAGGCGGCGGTGGCCCGCGTCCTGGCGGCCACCGGAGGC
>JAKURX010000163.1 GCA_022451505.1 Acidimicrobiales bacterium
CGTTATCCCCTTCGGCACGATTGCCGACGAGGGGAAGTTGGACTACTACGCCGGGTTGGGAATCGACGAGGTGGTGCTCCGCTTGCCGTCGGCCGGTCGCGACGTCGTGATGGCCGCCCTCGACGGGCTGACACGCTTCCTCACGTGACCGGGCCCACGGCTACTGTCGGCGGACGCCCCTGACGTCTGGGCGCCGTTCACCGGAAGGGCAGGCAATGGCATTCGACCTCATCATCCGCGGTGGGACCGTGGTGGACGGCACGGGCGCCCCGCCGGTCACCGCGGACGTCGCCGTCGACGGCGACCGCATCGCCGAAGTGGGTCGGGTGGAAGGCCGAGCCCGTCGTGAGATCGATGCCGACGGACTGGTGGTCACCCCGGGATTCGTGGACATCCACACCCACCTTGACGCCCAGATGGCTTGGGACCCGCTGGGCACCTCGGCCTCGTGGCACGGGGTCACCTCGGTCGTGCTCGGCAACTGCGGGGTGACGTTCGCCCCCGTGGCCCCCGGTGGCCAACAGGTGCTGGCCGAGATGATGGAGTCAGTCGAGGACATCCCGGCCTCAAGCATCCTGGACGGGCTGTCCTGGAACTGGGAGACGTACGGCGATTACCTCGACGAGTTGGACCGGCTGCCCAAGGGGCTGAACGTGGGGGGGATGGTCGGCCACTGTGCGGTTCGGCTAGCGGCCATGGGGGAGCGAGCCATGGACGAGACTCCAGCGGCCGCCGAGGACATCGGGGCCATGGCCACCATGGTCGACCAGGCGCTGGCTTCCGGCGCCCTGGGGTTCTCCACCTCGCGGACCCTGCTCCACAAGGTGCCCGACGGGCGATACGTCCCGGGTACTAAGGCCTCGGCCGACGAGCTGATGGCCTTTGCTGACGTGCTGCGTCACCGGGGTGGGATCTTTGAGGTGGCTCCCGCCTACGTGGACATCGGCAACGGGTCGGAGGACCCGGTACAGGACGAGGTCGGGTTGTATGCCGACATCAGCCGGGCGGCAGACTGCGACGTCTCGATGGCCCTGACCCAGGTTGATGCCGCCCCAGACCTCCACCGGAATGTCCTGGCCGCCGTGGACCGCGAGAACGCCGCTGGAGCCCGCCTCCGACCCCAGACCACGTCCCGCCAGATAGGCATCCTGTTCGGGTTGGCTGGCCGAACCCCGTTCGACCGGTGGGGCTCCTGGCAGACCCTGGCCGACCTCCCCCTAGAGGGGCGGGTGGCCCGCCTGCGCGACCCGGTCTCCCGGGCCACCCTGCTGGCCGAGGCTGAGCGGTCGGTGTCCGACGGCCGAATCGACTGGACCCGCATCTACCCGCTGAGCGACCGGCCGGTCCGTCACGTCTTCACCCCCGAGGACAGCGTCGCGGCCATCGCCGCTCAACGCCGGGTGCCGGTGGCCGAGGCGATGCTGGATCTCCTAGTCGAGATGGACGGGCGGCGGATCCTCACATGGCCGATCCTGAACCAGGACCTCGACGAGGTGCTGGACATGCTGTCCCGTCCCCATGTGACCCTCGGTTTGGCCGATGCCGGCGCCCACGCCACCCTCATCATGGATGCCAGCCAGCCCACCTTCTTCCTCACCCACTGGGTGCGCGACGAGGGGCGCTTCACCCTGGAGGATGCCGTCCGGCGCCTCACCTCCGAGCCAGCTGACCTGTTCGGCGTCTCCGATCGGGGTCGCCTCGCCGTCGGGGGTTTTGCCGACGTCAACGTGATCGACCTCGAAGGCCTGGCCCTCGGCTACCCAGAGATGGCCCACGACTTCCCAGGCGGTGCTCCCCGTTGGATCCAGGGCGCCGATGGCTACCGGCAGACGTTGGTCAACGGCGAGGTCTTCCTGGAGAGCGGCCAGCACACCGGCGTCCTGGCCGGTCGGACGGTCCGCCTGTGAGCCGGAGGCCCGCAATCCCACGCAAACCCCAATCACTACCCGTTGGAAAACCGAATAGTTTGATCCCATGAAGGTCTGGATCGACCAAGACCTCTGCACCGGTGACGGCATCTGTGCCGAGATCTGCCCCGACATTTTCGAGATGCATGACGACGGGTTGGCCTACGTCAAGGAAGTCCACTGGCCGACGATGTACGGACCCGATGGTTCCCCCAAGGGTGAACCCGTCTACCAGATGGCCGGAGGTATGGCCGGAGTCCCTGAGGAGCATTTAGATGCCACCATTGAGTCCGCTGAGGAGTGCCCCGGAGAGTGCATCTATATCGAGGTCGAATGACTTGACCCCGATAATTGCGGGTGCGAGAATTTCCCCTTGAGGGCAGTGGCCTGAGAGTTGTGTATGGGTTTGCGAGCCCCCGCTGAAGTGGTCGCCGAAGGCCTGGTCGACTTCGGCCTTGGGCCCTACGTCCACGGGCCGCCCAGCCGACGGTTTCCCGTCTACACCCGCGGCAACGCCGGTGAGGTCTATCCGCAGCCCGTCTTCCCGCTGACCGCGGCCATGGCCCGGGGGCTGGCCGGAGATCCGGCCCGGGACTTCTTCCGGTCGACCGGCATGGTTACCGCTGTTGAATGCGATGAGGACGCCGACGTCTTCATGGGGGTGTTCGGTGGCTACACCTACCTGAACCTCTCGGTCACCCGGGTGGTGGCCATCCGGACACCGGGCATGTCACTGGCTGATGCCGACGCGCCGTTCCTCGGATCGGAGGGTCGGGCACCAGTCCACTGTCCTGACCGACGCGACCGGAACATCGCGGCCACTCTGCGCGGCTTGCGGTACGGCTGGAGGATCCTCGGCGCCACCAGCCTGCCGGAACTTGACGACGCCGTTGCCGAAATCGCGACATGGCGAGACGGGCTCCCCCCGCTCGAAGAGTCCTCCGACGACCAACTGTTGGATGCCGCAACCGGCATGCTGGCGATGATCAGCCGGATCTTCGCCGTCCACCTAGCCATCACCGGGGGAACGGGTATCGGTCTGAACGTTCTCCGCCAGGTGACAGGACACCAGGGAACCGCCCGACGGCGATCGCGTGCCCCGGACCCCATGTCCCTACTGGGCGGACTGGGTGCAGTCGACTCGGCTGATCCGGCTGCCGACCTCTGGAACCTCGGGCGACTGGTCCGCGCCGACAACGGACTCGGGGCGCACTTCGACGCCGGCCTGACCGATCTAGATGCACGACTGCGGGCCGACGCCGCCGCGTCCAACTTCGTGGCGGCCTTCGATGGGTTCCTGGGTCGACACGGCGCCCGGGGCCCGAACGAGTGGGAGATGGGATGCGACGTCTGGGGAACCGCGCCGGAACTCCCGCTGGCTCTCATCGACCGCATGCGACACGCCGACGAGGATCACTCGCCAGAGGTACGAGGTGGGCGGCGGACCGCAGAACGTGAGGGGGCCGTGGCCGAGGCCCGACGTCGGGTCCGGTTCCACGAACGGTGGCTGTTCGACCGGGCACTGCGGTGCACCATGTTGCGAACTAGGGGGCGGGAACGTTGCAAGACGATCCTG
>JAKURX010000164.1 GCA_022451505.1 Acidimicrobiales bacterium
CTGCCGCTTCGGGTATGGCCAGTCGGCTAGGTCGGCCACCGTCCGCTTCTCGACTACTGGCGGGGCGTCGTCCAGCGGGGTGATCGACGTCAGGATTCCCTCGTCGAACTCCGCTCGGTACAGCGACGGAACGTACACACCGGGCACGGTCGCCAGGCGTCGCAAGAGGCCACTTCGGGAGCCGTGTCCCTTAGCCCTCCACGCCGTCACCGTCTCGGTAATCTCGGCTACCACCTCCTCGCCGTCGCCCAGTACCGCTGCGTCAATGAAGTCAGCCAGGGGTTCCGGGTTGTAGGAGCAGTGCCCGCCCACCAGCACCTGCGGGTGCCCGGCGTCGCGGTCGCTCGTCCGGAGCGGAATTCCCGCCAGGTCCAAACATTCCAGAACGTTGGTGTAGACGAGCTCGGCCGACAGGTTGAAGGCCAGCACGTCGAAGTCGGGGGCCGGGCGATGGGTGTCCACCGAGAACAGCGGGAGCCCCTCGCGTCGAAGTACGGCAGCCATGTCAGTCCAGGGCGCGTAACTCCGCTCGGCCACCGCATCGGGCCGTTCGTTAAGGATCTCGTACAGGATCTGCAGACCCTGGTTGGGAAGACCGACCTCGTAGGTGTCCGGGTAGACGAGGAGCCAAGCCACCCTGTCCGGGTGGTGGATCGGGACGGTCATCCCGTCCTCACATCCGATATAGCGGGCCGGCTTCTGGACCTCGCCGAGGACACGTTCGAGTTCGAGCCAAAGCGAACTCATGATTGGCCAGCGTATCCACCAACCCCGCGCTTGGGGACCTTGGAGGTTCGCCGGCCCGGTTTAGGTACTGGCCTGGCGCTCGTGGCGACGCATGTGCACGCTCTGGACGAGGCCGAGTGAGATGAACGTCGTCACTACAGACGATCCGCCGTAGCTGACCAACGGGAACGGGATTCCGGTGATGGGCATGATTCCGGTCGACATCCCGACGCTCTGGAACACCTGGAACAGGAGCATGGTGTAAACCCCGGCCGAGACCAGCATGCCGAAGCGGTCATCGGCCAGGCGACCGATCCGCCACACCCGCAGGAGGAGCAGGCCCACGATGCCCAGCACGAGGGCGCTGCCCACGAACCCCGTCTCCTCGGCCACCACGGTGAAGATGAAGTCGGTCTGCTGTTCGGGAACTAGCTCGGAGTTGTTCTGGGTGCCTTGGAACAGCCCGCGGCCCGTTAGCCCGCCATTGCCGATAGCTACCTGGGCCTGTTCCAGGTTGTAGCTGGCCGCCGTGTCCGTCTCCTCGTCCACGAAGACCATGAGCCGCCGGACCTGGTAGTCCTCTAGCACCTCAGACCGTAAGACGCCCACAAGCCCGGTCAGCAGGAGCAAGCTCAGGATGAGCAGGTGCCGGCCTTTGATGCCGGCCACCAGGACCATCCCGACCGCGATAGCCCCGTAGACCAGCACAGTGCCAAGGTCAGGTTGGAGGACGATCAGCACGACGGGGAGCCCAGCCAGCGCTACCGCTCCGACAACCCTCGGTCCGCTGGGTTCCTCGGTCCGACCCAGCCAGGCGGCCAGGGTCAGGATGAGCACCACCTTGCCCAGCTCCGACGGTTGGAACTGATTGCCCCCGACCTGAAACCATGCCCTGGCACCCTTCACCTCGATGCCGACCACCAGGACGGCCACTAGGACCCCCAGGGTGGCCAGGTAGACCAGGGGAACCAGGCGCTGGAGTCGACGGTGTCCGAACCAGGCAGCGACCACCATGGCGGCCAGGCCCACGGCCACCATCCGGGCCTGCCGTCCGAGGTAGAAGGTCTCGGCCGGCCGGATCTCGGTGACCGGGCCTCGGGTGGCTGAGTAGACCATCAGCACCCCGACCAGGGAAACCACAAGAGCCAGGACCGGTAGCACCAGATCGACATGGCGTAGAACCTTCGGCCGGTCGAAGTCCGGGCGACGGAGGTCGACCATCAGTCGACCTCCTCGTCGAGGAACACGGCGAGGACCTCGTCCAGGAGGTCCTCGCAATCTACCCGGATACCTCGGACCCGAACCTGGCCAGAAGCGTCCAGCACCGGTCCGCCGACGTCCCCGGAAGACGGATCAGCCGCCTCGAGTCGCTCCAGGGTGTCTCCTGTCCGCCACTCATGCCAGGCTACGCACAGGGGAAGGGCCGTCGAGCGGGCGTAGCGGACGGCGGCCAGGGGCGCCTCGGGAACCGTTCCCTCAAAGACGGGGGCCAAGATACGGGCCACCAACGGTGCGGCGACGCTGCTCCCGAAGCCTGCCTCCTCGAGCACGGCCACAATGGCATGGGTGGGTTCTTCCACGGGCCCGAAGGCGGTGAAGATCGACGTGTCGGCCTTACCCCGGACCTCGGCAGTGCCCGTCTTGCCGGCGACCGGGTACTCATCCAGCGGGAAATAGATACCGCCGGTGGCCCGCGAATTGAAAGCCCAGTAGGCAGTGCCCTCTTCGTGGGCCGTCACACCAGCCAGGCCGTTGAGGACCCGGCGCCGGAAGCCGTCGTCAATGTCGACCGTGGACAACTCGCGGGGTCCGAACTCCCGAACCACCGTGCCATCGCGGTCCACGATCCGAGCCACCACGTTGGGGGCATAGCGCACACCGTCGTTGGCGAACGTGGCGAAGGCATTGCCAAGCTGCAGCGGCGTAACCAGGACCTCTCCCTGGCCAATGGCCGTGATCACGTTGTCACCGGTCGACCATCCCCACTCCGGAAAGGCCACCGGGTTTACCTCGTGCCGCTGTCGCCGGTTGCGGGGTGTCGGTAGGTAGCCGTCCTGTTCGAACGGCAGGGTGACTCCGGTCTCCAGGCCCATCCCATAAGAAGCTGCAGCATCCTGAACGGCAGTGTCGGGGTGGCCCGGGTTGATGTATATCGACTCCCCGATCTGGTAGTAGTAGACGTCGCTGGACACGGTAAGGCTCCGGACCAGGTCTACAGCCTCGTACTGCTTCTCGCCGGCGTTTCGGTACCGACAGCCGGGCGGTGGATCGGTGGGATCCACGTCTCCACAGCTCCGGAGCACATAGGCACCCGGGTCGTCCCACAGCTCATCGGCCCGGGGTATGGCCCCCACCCCGAACACCCCTTCGTGCCACGCAGCGTGGGCGGTGAACAGCTTGAACGTGGAACCGGGGGCGTACTCACCCTGGATGGCCCGGTTGAACATGGGGAGGTCGTTGGCCGGATCGTTGAGCTCGGCCCACTGGTCGAAGCTAAAGCCGCCGATCGAATCATTGGGGTCGTACGACGGGAAAGAGGCCATCGCCACTACGTCGCCCACCCGAGGGTCCAGTACGACGACCGAGCCGCCAGGGACGCCGTACGCGGGGAGGAGCTGGCCGGGCCGGTCCGGATCGGCGTCCGGCTCCCGGGTGCGGGCCAGGTGGACTGACCGCTCCAGCTCACGCTCAACTAGGTACTGGACATCGACGTCGATAGACAGCATCAGGTCATCGCCCGGAATCGGAGGA
>JAKURX010000165.1 GCA_022451505.1 Acidimicrobiales bacterium
GAGGCGGAGATGAGCGACCGGGTGGCCCTATTGGTGGCTGAACGGGAACGGTTGTCCTCCTGCTTGGCGGAACTGGATGTGACCGTCTGGCCATCGGCGGCCAACTTCGTGTTGTTCAGACCCGAAGCCGAGCCGGTCGGCCGGGTCTGGAGCGGCCTGTTGGATCGATCGGTGCTGTTGCGTGACTGCTCGACATGGGATGGTCTCAACGGCTGTCTCCGAGTCACAATCGGCACCCAGGAGGAGAACGATCGTTTCCTGGTCGCTCTCCGGGAGGTACTGGCATGAACGAGCGGCACGGAGACAGCGAACGGAGGACCACCGAGACCTCGGTGCGGGTATCCATTGACCTCGACGGTGACGGTGTCTCTGCTTCGACCGGGATTCCGTTCTTCGACCACATGCTCAACCAACTCGGTCGACATGGTCACCTGGGGCTCGAAGTTGAATGCCAGGGCGACCTCGAGGTGGATGCCCACCACACCGTCGAAGACGTTGGTATAGCCCTCGGTGAGGCCTTTCTGGCCGCTCTTGGAGACAAGCGGGGCGTGCGCCGCTTCGCCTCAATCCGGGTACCCCTCGACGAAGCCCTCGTCGAGGTGGCTCTGGATCTGTCCGGCCGTCCGTTTCTTGAGTACGACGTGGAATTCCCCGGAGAGAAGATTCTCGGGGACCCGCCGTTCGACCCGCAACTCGTCGAGGAGTTCTGGCGGGCTTTCACGGTGGCTGGACGGGTAACCATGCATATGACGCTGATCAGGGGTAAGAACACCCACCACATCGTAGAAGCCGGGTTCAAGGCGGTAGCTCGAGCTTTACGGGACGCCCTCCAGGTCGAGGGTGGTGGCGTGCCCTCCACCAAGGGGAGTCTGTGAGGAACCGGCCTGTAGTCGCTGTCCTTGACTACGGCATCGGAAACCTCCGATCGGCGCAGAAGGCCCTAGAACATGTCGGGGCCGATGCTCGCCTGAGCGCCGACCCGACGATGATCGGTGACGCGGCGGCCGTAGTACTGCCCGGAGTGGGTGCCTTCGGCCGGTGCGCCGAAGCGCTGGCCGAAACCGGCCTGGACGGGGTCGCCGCGGAGGCCGCCGAGGAAGCTTCACAAGGGGGCCGCCCGTTTCTTGGCATCTGCGTGGGACTACAACTGCTTCACGAGGGCAGCCAGGAGGCCCCCGATCGGCCGGGTCTCGGGGTCCTTCCAGGGCGAGTGGGCCTGCTGGCCGGAAACGTTAAGCGTCCGCAGATGCAATGGAACCGTCTCGATGGGGATCCGGACCACCCGATGCTGGCCGGGGTCGGCGGGAATCCCTGGGTGTATTTCGTCCACAGTTACGTGGCTCCTGTCGGGGCGGACACTCTGGCCACATGCGACTACGGAGGCCCCGTGTGCGCCGCCCTGGCCCGGGGTCGGCTGTGGGCCACCCAGTTCCATCCCGAGAAGTCGGGTCGGTCGGGACTGAGGATTCTTGAGAATTTCGTAGGTGGCCTCGAGGATGCTCGAGGATGAGTCCGCTTCTTTTCCCGGCCATTGACCTCCGGGACGGCCGGTGTGTGCGTCTCCTGCAGGGGGAGTTCGATCGGGAAACGGACTACGGGGACGACCCGGTCGGTTGGGCCCGATCGTTTGAAGAAGCGGGGGCGTCGTGGCTCCACGTGGTGGATCTGGACGGAGCCCGTACCGGTGTACCCCGGAACCGGGAGGCCATCCGAGCAGTGGTGTCTGCGGTTGACCTGCCGGTCCAGGTGGGGGGAGGGGTCCGCACTGTTGGAGACGCGTGTGCCCTGTTCGATGCCGGCGTCGACCGAGTGGTGATGGGCACGGCGGCTGTCCAATACCCGGATCTGGTGACAGAAGTGGCACGTCATGGTCCTGTCGCGGTCGGGCTGGATGTCAGAGGTGTCCACTTAGCGGTTCACGGCTGGACCCGGGATAGTGGACTTACCGTCGAGGCTGCCCTGGAGCGCTTCGGCGACCGAGAGGTGGACGCATTCGTGGTTACTCGGATCGAACGCGACGGAAGCCTCGACGGTCCAGACCTTGACGGTCTGTCCGGCGTCCTAGCTGCCACCGAGGTGGACGTGGTGGCATCCGGAGGGGTAGGCAGCCTTGAGGATCTACGGGCTCTGGCCCACCTGGGAGACACTGGCCGGGCCCTGGCTGGGGTGGTCGTCGGCCGTGCCCTCTACGAGCGGGCGTTTGACGTCGCCGAAGCGACGGCTGCCCTCGGAAGACCATGAAGAAGGTGGTACGGGTTATCCCATGCTTGGACGTGGACGCCGGTCGGGTAGTCAAGGGCGTGAACTTTGTTGGTTTGCGTGACGCTGGCGATCCGGTGGAATTGGCTGCCCGTTACGACCAGGAAGGCGCTGACGAACTGGTATTTCTTGACATCACCGCGTCATCGGACGCCCGCGACACGATGATGGAGGTGGTTCGACGTACTGCCGAGGAGGTCTTCATCCCGCTCACCGTGGGCGGCGGGATCCGTTCCATCGACGACGCCCGCCGGATCCTGTGCTCTGGGGCGGACAAGGTGTCGGTGAACACCGCTGCGGTGGAGTATCCAGAACTTATCGACGAGGTAGCCGGGGAGTTCGGGAGCCAGTGCACCGTGGTGGCCATCGATGCTCGTCGGAGTCACGTCACAAGCAGTGGTTTTGAGGTGTTTACCCACGGAGGACGCACGTCAACCGGTCTCGACCTGGTTGAGTGGGCAGCCACCGTGGTGGGAAGGGGTGCCGGCGAGATCCTCCTTACCTCGATGGACCGTGACGGTACGCGTGACGGATTCGACATCGAGATGCTCCGGGCCGTCGACGCGGTGGTCGCGATACCGCTCGTTGCTAGTGGGGGAGTAGGTCATCTAGACCACCTCGTGGAGGGAGCAAGGGACGGGCGGGCCGATGCGGTGCTGGCCGCGTCGATCTTCCATTTCGGCGAATACTCAGTCGCCCAGGCAAAGGAGCACCTGGCGGCCGCCGGGGTTGTGATCCGCCCGGTCGGGTAGTGCACCTGTACCGGTACGGTGGTGGTGGTGAGTAAACCCAAAGTGGTTGAGATGCCTGGCCCTGCGGAGGACGAAGGCTTACCCATCAAGATGCTCAACGACCGCATCCTGGTGGGGATCAGCGACGACGACGGGGAACGCCGTTCCACGGGTGGCATCCTCATCCCGGCGACCGCCCAGATGGGCAAGCGCCTCGCCTGGGCGGAGATTGTGGCGGTGGGTCCCAACGTGCGGTCCATGGAGGTTGCCGACCGGGTGCTGTTCAACCCGGAAGACCGTTACGAGGTTGAGGTTCGGGGCGTCGACTACATCATCCTTCGAGAACGGGATGTCCACGCCGTGGCCTCCCGGCGTCTCGAAGAGGGCAGTACCGTTTTTTTTTTTTTTATAGGGTTAAAACGGATATCTCCACGACTGCGGTCTGCCGTAAGATTGGTTG
>JAKURX010000166.1 GCA_022451505.1 Acidimicrobiales bacterium
CTCCCAGGCCTGGGCGAAGGTCGTCGGAACATCCTCAGAACCCATCAGGGCGTCCCATACCCGCCTCCGCCTGGCAAATCGAGACGGACCAGATCATCGGACTGGAGAGTCATGCGGTTCTGGGTGGTAACCGGCTCACCATTCACCTCGAAGGAGCCTGCGGCACCCGGCTCCCCACCGAAGATCCCTTGGGGTGGTTCGGTAAGACGGCTGGTCACCGCGTTGAGTTCCCAAGGCTTGTTGGTGTCAACGCTGAACTCGATCGTTTGGCCCAGGCCACCAATCTGGGTGCCCAGGCCCCCGGAGCCACGACGGAGCTTTTTACAATGGAACCTGATCGGCGCCGAGGCCTCTACCACTTCGATCGGGACGGCAGCTACCCCCGTCGGGTAGGAACACGCCGAGAGACCGGGTTTGGTCGCCCGTGCACCTACGCCCCCGGCGTAGGTGAACATGGCGGTGATGAACGGGCTGCCGTCCTCATGGGTGCCACTCACCTGCATCGTCCACACTGCCCCCGACCCTTCGGCCATGGCGGACTCAGGCTTGATCTGGGCAAGAGCTTTCAAAAGGGCGTTGGGCAAGAACATCCCCACCACATGCCGGGCCGTGCCAGGCTGCGGAAGGACGGCGTTAACGATCGACCCCTCAGGAGCAACCATCTTGATCGGGCTAAGGCTCCCGTAGTTGTTGGGGATCTCCGGGTTGAGGCATGACCGCACGGTAAAGGTCGTGTAGGCGTGGGTGTAGTTTCGGACCACGTTGATGCCCCACGGGCTCGCCTCGGAGGTTCCCGAGTAGTCGACGTTGATCTCGCCAGCGTCGGAATCGACCTTGATTGAGCAGACGATGTCGATGCGGCTCCCGTCGGCGAGGTCAAGGACGGCGGCAGCCGGGTAGGAGCCGGACGGCAGCTCTCTGATGCTGGCCCGGGTAGCCGCCTCGGACCTCTCGATGATCTCGTCCGACAAAGCTTCGATGTCATCTAGCTCATACTTGTCGCACAGCAGGGCTAACCTCTGGGCCCCGATCTCGCCAGAAGCCATCTGCGCGTGCAGGTCACCGGCCATGTGGTTGGGCTGTCTGACGTTCGACAGGATGAACCGCCATACATCCTCGTTGCGCTCTCCCCGCCGCATCAGCTTGCAGATCGGGATCCAAAGGCCCTCCTCGAAGCAGTCGCGACCGCCTGCACCGATTCCGTAACCCCCAACGTCCGTATGGTGGATTGTCGAACCAAAGAAGGCGATGGGTTCAGGATTGCCGCCAGCAGCCGGTTCTCGCCAGACCGGGACCAAAACGGTGACGTCAAGGAGCTGGCCGGCCGTTTTGTAAGGGTCGTTTGTTATCAAAACGTCACCAGGCTCAAGTTGTTCAGGGGGGATCTCGGCGAGCATGTTCGCTGCCCCAACTGCCAACGAGTTAATGTGGCCCGGCGTTCCGGTGACGGCTTGGGCGACCATCCTGCCCTGCCGATCAAAGACCGCGTTGGCAAGGTCACCTGCCTCCCGCACGATCGGGCTGAAGGCCGACCGCTGGAGGGCCCGGGCCTGCTCGTTGACCGTGGCAATCAACGACTGCCACAGGATCTCCAGATCGATTGGATCAAACCCGGTCATTGGCGTTCCCTTGTGGCGATAAGACTCCCGTCATCGGCAACCTCCATCGACCAGCCTGGTCGAATCACTGAGGTCGTCTCTCGTTCCTCCACAATCACCGGTCCCTCCAGACGCATGCCCGTCGGCAGCAGTTCACGCTGGTAGACCGGTGTCTGGACTGCTGTCGCCCCCCTGTCAAAAACGACAAGACGGCGGTCCGAAGGGACCGAATGGCCCGTACTCGTTGGGTTTGGAGGACTGGGTTCAACTGCGGACAATTCGGCGGACGCCGACAGGCGCCATGTGACCACCTCTATGGCCACATCCGGGATTGTCATGCCGTAGACCCTCCGATACTCGTCCTCGTAGGCCAGCTCGACCTCGTCTACGCCAACGGTGAACCCTTCTCCCTCGTCCACCCAAACCGTGATCTCGTTACCCTGACCCGCGTAGCGGGCGTCGATGCCATACCGGAAGCGAACCTGGTCGGCGAATACCCCGGCCGACATCAGGACCCGACGTCCCTCATCGCGTAACTCGTCCAGGAGGAGGTCACGATCGGCCACGTCGTAGCCTCTGAGCATCATCGGGCGTGATCGGGCAAGGTCGATTCGTACCGGCGAGACGAGTGTCCCGAAGGCCGAGAGGACGCTGGCGTTGACGGGGAACACGACCCGATTGGATTCGAGCAACTCAGCCACGCCACATGCATGCACCGGACCTGCTCCGCCGAAGGCAAGCAGGGTGACACCGCGCAAGTCCGCTCCCCTCTCCACTCCGTGCATACGAGCCACTGCCGACATGTTCTGGTTGACCACCTCATGGACGCCTGCCGCTGTCTCCATCGGTTCAAGCCCAAGTTGGCCAGCAACCCGAGCCAGTGCACCCTCAGCGAGGGTGGCCTCTAGAGGCATGTCGCCCCCGAGGAACGAGTCCGGATCAATGAGCCCTAGGACGATGTCGGCGTCAGTCACGGTCAGCGTTGTTCCGCCTCCCCCATAGCTGGCTGGGCCAGGGTCGGCACCGGCCGACTCGGGACCGACCTTGAGAAGCCCAAACTGATCGGCCCGGGCCAGACTCCCTCCACCTGCACCTATCTCGACGAGGTCGAGTGAGGGAACGACCACCGGGAAGCCCGATCCCTTCTTAAAGCGATAGATCCGGGCCACCTCGAACGTATTGGTCAACTCGGGCTCGAACCCCTCCACCAAGGTTGCCTTGGCCGTCGTGCCCCCCATATCGAAGGCGAGTAGGCGCTCTTCTCCCAGGCGGCGGGCGAACCAGCTAGCGGCGAGGGCGCCAGCCGCTGGCCCGGACTCCACGAGTCGGATGGGGGCCCGTGCCGCCTCTTCGGCGGAGACCACGCCACCGTTCGAAAGCATCATTAGGACCGACCCACCAAACCCTTCCGCCAACAGCCACTTCTGCAACTCATCAAGATAAGGACCGATCAGGGGCATGGTGGCGGCATTACAGGCCGCGGTGATCATGCGTGGGTACTCACGGATCTGCGGCGCGATCTCGGCCGACACACAGACCGGCACGCCCAAAGCTCGCCGTAGATAGGACGCAGCCGCATGTTCGTTCGAAGCATTGGTGTAGGAGTTAACAACGCAGACCGCCACCGATTCAACCTTCTCCTCCCCCAGTCGTTCAGCCAGGGTGTCGAGTTCCCCAACCGGAGGCTCGACGAGCACCCTTCCGTCAGCTGCGGTCCGCTCTCCGATCTCAAACGTCAGCCGCCGGGGAATGGGAGGATCCGGGAACTCGATCTGCAGGTCGTACATGTCGTAGCGGTGCTCGTCCCGGATTAAG
>JAKURX010000167.1 GCA_022451505.1 Acidimicrobiales bacterium
ACAGGGGGACCTGCACTACAAGGCCCGTCTCCAGGGTGGCCGGCTTGCGGGCACCCGACACCCGGTCGCCCTGGACCCCGGGCTCGGTCTCGGTGATTGCCAGTTCCACGGCGGCCGGGAGCTCCACCCCGATCACCTCCTCGCCGAAGAGCAGGATCAGGGCCGTGGCCTGCTCGACCAGGTACCGGGCGGCGTCGCCGAGGGCTGCCGGGGCGAGGTTGCGCTGGTCGTAGGTCTCGTCGTCCATGAATACGTAGTCGGCGCCGTCCCGGTACAGGAACTGCATCGACCGCTTGTCGATCATGGCCCGTTCGACCTTCTCGCCGGCCCGGAATGTCCGGTCGACAACGGCCCCGGTCCGGACGTTGCGCAGCGTGGTACGGACGAAGGCGTGGCCCTTGCCCGGCTTGACGTGCTGGAACTCGACGACCTGCACCAGGTCCCGGTCGAGCTCCAGGGTCATGCCGTTCTTCAGGTCGTTGGTGGTGATGGTGGGCATGGTGACTCCGGGCGAGGATTGGGTGATGGGGAGGGTCGGCCTCACGGGTCCTTCGGTGACCGGGTGAGTGCACGGTGGCCGTCGGCAGTGACCAGCACCGTGTCCTCCCAACGCACGCCGCCGAAGCCACCCAGGTAGGCCCCAGGTTCGACGGTGACCACCTGGCCGACCCGCAGGGTACCAGTGGCGGTCGCTGACACTGCTGGGCCCTCGTGGATGTCGAGGCCGACGCCGTGGCCGGTGCCGTGGGTGAAGGCCTCCCCCAGCCCGGCGGCGTCCAACGAGGTGCGGCAGGCGGCGTCCACCTCGGCCAGGGGCACGCCATCGGCCACCAGAGCCAGCCCGGCCTCCTGGGCGTCCAGGACGGCGGACAACAGGTCGGCTTCCCGGCCGGAGCCCGGCCCTCCGATCCGGAAGGAGCGGGTCATGTCGGACCGATAGCCGTCGACCACCGCCCCGAAGTCGCACACCACCAGGTCGCCGTCAGCCAGTGGTCGGGAGCCGGGTCGGGCGTGGGGCAGGGCGCTGTTGGGGCCGCCTGCCACGATTGTCTCGAATGCACGGTCCGATGCCCCGCCAGTCCGCATGGCGTGGTCGAGGGCCAGGGCTAGGTCGGCCTCCACGGCACCGGCGACCAGGGCCGGTCGCACCTCTGCTAGCGCCCGGTCGGCGATAGCCGCCGCAGCGGCAATGCGCGCCACCTCGCCGTCGTCCTTGACCTCCCGCAGCCCTTCCACTAGGCCGTCGGTGGCCACCGGGTCGCCATCCAGCAGGTTGGCTAGGCGCCGCTGTTCAGACCACGTGACCGACCGGGCCTCCAGGCCGATCCGGGCCGACCCGTCGGCCAGGGCAGTGACGGGCGATCGGTCGCTGCTTCCGACCACCTCGACGTCGACCTCCGCTCCGGCTCCGGCCACCTGGGCCGGAGCCTGATCGCCGTACCTCCCGTCGGTCATCAGGACGGCCCTCCAACCGTCCACCCAGAGGCTTCCCGCGGAGCCCGTGAAGCCAGTCAGGTAGCGGACGTTGGTGGTTCCGGTGACCAGCAGGGCGTCGACCCCGGCGTCGTCCAGCAGGGCACGTAGGGCATCCAGCCGGTCGGCCACGGCCAGCGGCGGCAACCCGGCGACGGGGCCGTTGCTCACCCGTCCAGGAGGTCGGCCACCGCGTCGACAGCCATCCGGTAGCCAGCGGCTCCGAAGCCGGCGATGGTCCCGGCGGCTACCGGGGCGACTACCGACGTGTGGCGCCACGGCTCGCGGGCCGCCGGGTTAGAGAGGTGCAGTTCCACGACCGGACCGTCGAAGGCGGCCAAGGCGTCGTGGATCGCCCACGCGTAGTGGGTGAAGGCTCCGGGGTTGACCACGATGCCGGCACATCGCCCCCGGGCGGCGTGGATGGCGTCCACCAGCTCGCCCTCGTGGTTGGACTGGATGTGCTCCAGGTCGATTCCGCGCGCTGCGGCGGCCGCCGTGGCGCCGACCACGTGATCGTCCAGGGTGGCCGACCCATAAACCTCTGGCTCCCGCTCGCCCAGCAGGTTCAGGTTGGGTCCCGAAAGGAGGAGCACGGTGCGGTCGCTCATGACCAACATCCTCCCACGGTGGTCACCAGTCCTGGCCCACGATTGCCGCTCATCGGACGGCCTCCAGGGTGTCGCGCACGAGGCCCGGGTCGACGCCGGCCACCACCTCGACGCCCGCCGGGCCGTCCAGAGCGAAGGTCAGGCCGTCGACGGCTTTCTTGTCGCGGGCCATGGCGGCCATCAGGTCGTCGGCTTGGGCGCCTTCGGGGAGCGAGCCGGGTAGGCCGTAGCCGTCCACGATCCTCCGGTGCTCGGCTACCCGGTCGCTGTCGATTCGTTCGAGGGCCCGGCCCAGTTCGGCGGCGTAGATCAGGCCGATGGCTACCGCTTCGCCGTGGCGGAGGTCGTAGCGGCCGGTGGTTTCGATGGCGTGGCCGAGGGTGTGGCCGTAGTTCAGGACGGCTCTTCGTCCGGTATCTCGCTCGTCGGCAGCCACTATGTCGGCTTTGATTTCCACGCAGCGGGCCACCTGCTGGTCGAAGGCCAGGTCGGCTAGGTCGTCGCCCCCGAGGAAGTGGTACTTGGCCATTTCCCCCAGGCCGCAGCGCATCTCGCGGGCGGGCAGGGTGTCCAGGGTGGACGTGTCGCACAGCACAGCCGCCGGCTGCCAGAAGGCACCCACCAGGTTCTTTCCCTCCGGGAGGTTGACACCGGTCTTGCCGCCGATCGCCGCGTCGATCTGGGCCAGCAGCGTGGTGGCGACATGGACCACGGGCAGGCCCCGGTGGTAGGAGGCGGCCGCGAAGCCAGCCACATCGGTGACCACCCCGCCGCCTACGCCTACCACGGTGTCGCCGCGGGTCAGGCCCCAGGCGACAAAGGCTCGGCAGAGTTCTTCGATGGTGGAGAGAGTCTTGGCCGCCTCACCGTCGGGGATGAAGAACACACGGTGGTCTACCCCCGGGTCCACAGCGACCGGGATGTCGGGCTGGGTGACCACGGCGACCCGCTGCACCCCGGACGGCAGCACCGACGCCAGGTCCCCCGAGGTGCCCGGGCCAACCAGTACGGGGTAGGACCGACCTCCGGGCACCGGCACCTCGATCCGGATCATTGGACCGCTCCGTCAGTGGTCGGCAAGGCGTCCAGCACCAAGGCGCCGACCGTCGAGACGTCCAGCCCGTCGGTATCGACCACCAGATCGGCCGCCGCCTCGTAGGCCGGGGCCCGCTCGATGTCTAGGCGTCGCAGCACCTCAACCGGATCGCCGTCGGCCAGCAGGGGTCGGCTCGACAGGTCGCCTACCCGGGCGGCCAGCGTCTCGGGGGCGGCCCGCAGCCACA
>JAKURX010000168.1 GCA_022451505.1 Acidimicrobiales bacterium
TGGCGGCTGGCCTCGACCACGTCGGCATGACGGGTGATCGCCCAGTATCCGCGTCCTGCCGGCAGGAACTCGGTCTCTTGCTCAGTGAAGAACCGGATCGGGTCCGTCCGTCGGAGGGTGGCGAACCCGGCCTCTCGGTCGGCCATCGGTCCCGACCAGAACGGGTCCACGTTCGACAGGTCGATTTCAGCCAGGTCCACGGTCCTCGAACCTAGGCCGGGGATCGGCAGGCGGCCCGATCCGGATCCCGATCCGACCACCTCCTAGGTTCGGGGGGTGCCCGACGACCGGATTGACGCCCTCACTGACCGTCTCGCTATCGAGGACCTGCTGACCCGCTACGCCACGGCCGTGGATCAGCGGGACTGGGACCTTTACCGGTCGGTGTTCACCGCTGACGCTGAGGTGGACTACACGTCGGCCGGTGGCACCGCCGGGACGGTCGACGAGGTGGTGGCCTTCTTGGACGCCGCCTTGTCCGGCTTCGAGATGACCCAGCATCTGGTGGGCAACGTGGACGCCGTCGTGGATGGTGACGAGGCCCGGGTCACAGCGGTGTTCACCAACCCGCTGCGACTGGCCGGAGGCGAAACCTGGTTCACCGGCGGCTGGTACCACCATGACCTAGTCCGCACCGCCGACGGCTGGCGTAGCCGTCGACTCCGCGAGGAGTCAGCGTGGTTCGACCGGGCTCCTTTCTGAACCCCACGCCCTCAACGCCCCACCCAACGGAGATGAAAGAACCGACCATGGCCCATCCTCTCGACTACAACGGCCGGACCGTGGTGGTCACCGGCGCCGCCACCGGTATGGGCGCCGAGACGGTGGCCCTGCTGGACACCCTGGGCGCCGACGTCCACGCTGTGGACATCGTCGACGTCGCTGGCCCGGTGGCCTCCGCCCACCGGGTGGACATTGGCGATCCTGCATCTATCGATGTCGTGCTGGCCGACCTGCCTGACCGGATCCATGCCTTGGTGAACTGCGCCGGAATCCCGGGTGGCACCCGCTTCGACGCCCGCACCGTCATGCGGGTCAACTTCCTCGGCCTCCGCCACCTCTCCGAGGCCATCTTCGACCGCATCGCCCCCGGTGGCTCGATCACCAGCGTCGCCTCGTTGGCCGGCGGCGGGTGGACCAACCACGTGGCCGAACTGTCCGAACTGATGGCCGCCGATAGCTTCGCCGACGGCGACACTTGGCTGGATGGCCGCGAGGAACTGCTCGGCGACGGCTACAGCTTCTCCAAGGAGTGTGTCCAGTACTGGACCATGTGGCGGTCGACCACCGCCGTGAAGGCCGGGGTGCGGGTGAACAGCATCTGCCCCGGCGTAACCGACACCAAGATCTTGGTCGACTTCCGGGAAGCCATGGGCGAGGGGGCTATCCAGATGGCCACCGACGCCGGTATCGGCCGACCGGCCACGCCCGACGAGATGGCTCCGGCCCTGCTATTCCTGGGTAGCGACCGGGCGGCCAGCTACGTGAACGGCGTCAACCTGATCATCGATGGGGGCTTCATGGCCGCCATGACTACTGGTCAGGTCGACTTCTCGCGCTACGACCTCGGGGGTTGAGGCCCCAAAGGTTGTCGACCTTGATGGTCGACCTCAGCGCAGGGGTTCCGGGTTGCGGTCGGCCCGGAGGTCCTCAATTCGCTTCTCGGCGAACCCCACGGTGAACGGGTGGGTGAACACCCAGAAGCGGTCGGTACGCACGGCGTCCACCACCCGGGCGGCCACGTCAGCCGGCTCGATGCCCCGCTCCTCAAGCATGGCCGACAGGCCGGGGATCATGGCGTCGTGTCCGTCCTCGAGCTCCACCCAGTCCGGACGGACCCGGGCCACGTCGAAAACCTGCGTCCGGACGAACTCCGGGCATAGGCACGACACCCCAACCGGCGTCGGCTCCAACTCGCGGTAAAGGGCCTCGGACAAGCCAACCACAGCGTGTTTGGACGCGCAGTACATGCCCAAGACCTCAGTGGTCATCACGCCAGCCTGGGATGACACGTTGACGATGTGGCCGACGCCCGCCTCCACCATCCGAGGGGCGAACGTCGTCACGCCGTGAGCTACCCCCAGCACGTTGACGCCGATCGTCCACCTCCACTCGGCCGGCGTGGTGGCCAGCATGGGTCCGGTCGGCCCAACACCAGCGTTGTTGCACAGGACGTGCACGTCGCCGTGCCGCTCCCAGCACTGCTCGGCCATCCTGGCAACGGCATCGGGATCGGCTACGTCGCACACCACGCCGAAGACGTCGCCGCCGTCGGCCGACAGCCGGGCCACCTGGGCGTCCAGCCCGGAACCGTCTAGGTCCGACAGCACGACCGACATCCCCTCGCCTAGGAACGCCTCCACCATGGCCAGCCCGATGCCCGACGCCGCTCCGGTCACCACGGCCACCCGACCCTCCAACTGCTCGATCACGGCCCCTCCCTCCGATCACCGGATACATGCGGGTCCGCCGACCGTAGGCGCCCACCGTCCAACTCATCCACCGTCGAACGCCACGGCTACCGTCGCCCCATGCCCGGTCCCCTCGACGGAATCCGTATCGTTGACCTGTCGGTGGCCCTCACCGGACCGCTGGCTACAGGAATGCTGGTCGACCAGGGCGCCGAGTGCATCAAAATCGAGCAGGCCCCCATCGGCGACGTCGTCCGCTGGCTGGGGACCTCGATGGCTGGCGTGTCGGCCATGTTCCAGGTAGCTAACCGGGGCAAGCGATCCATCGTGCTGGATCTTCGCCAGGAGGAGGGTTTGGCCATCCTGCGCGACCTGGTGGCCGAGGCCGACGTGTTCGTCCAGAACTTCCGCCCCGGGGTGGCCGAACGCCTCGGCGTGGCCTTCGAAGACATCCGAGCCCTCCGCCCCGACATCGTCTATGCCGACCTGACCGGCTTCGGCCCCGACGGCCCTTACAGCCAGCGTCGGGTCTACGACACGGTGATTCAGGGCCCGTCGGGACTGGCAGCCCGCCAAACCGGCATCCACGACGACCAACCCAAGCTCATCAAGCAGTTGATCTGCGACAAGGTCACGGCCTACACGGCCTGCCAGGCCATCACAGCCGCCCTTCTGGCCCGGGAGCGGGGTTCCGGCGGACAGCACCTGGAGCTGTCCATGCTGGACGCCTGCATCGCCTTCATGTTCGTGGACGCCGCCGACCACGAGGTAATCCTGGATGGCGACCACTCAGGACCCCAGGCCGTGGCCGCCTACAACACCCCGTTTGCCTTCCGCGACGGGTTCGCCACGGTCGCTGTTCCCGACGACGAGGAATTCCACGGCCTAGCCCGGG
>JAKURX010000169.1 GCA_022451505.1 Acidimicrobiales bacterium
GGCCCTGGCGGAATCGGCGGAGTTGGTGGCAGAAGGCGACGCTTTGGAGGTCCTCCAGGACGAACAGCAGCGGCTGGACTATCGGCTGGCCGCCGCTCGGGAGACCCTCCGGGTGGCCCAGGCGGCCCGGTACGTGCTGGGGGAGCACGATGAGGTGACGGTCAGCGTCGATGACCCGGACGTTCCCGACGTACCGATCTTGGTGGTGCGGGCCGACAGCGAGACGGTGCGGGAGTCGGGCACGGCCAACTTCACCATCGAGACCACGGTGGAACTGGTCGAGGACTTGGACGTGTTCTACGTGCTTGAGGGAACGGCAACCGCCGACGCCGACTACAACGCCCCGGACGGCGACATCACCATGAGCAGGGGCCAGGAGCGGGTGGTTCTCACGGTGCCCGTGCGGGCCGACGACGACGTGGAGGGAGACGAGGCCCTCACCGTTCGCCTGATTGCCGACCCGGAGGGGGCCTACCGGTTGAGCGACCGCGACCAGGCCACGGTGCTGATCGAGTCCGATGACCTTCCAGAGCTCACGGTGACAGGCGGAGGCGAAGTTGTGGAGGGCGACACGGCGATAGTGGTCATCCGGGCCGACCCGCCCCCCGACGAGGACACCAGCGGCCACTACTCGGTGACCGGCAGCGCCCAGGCCGGGGTGGACTACGAGGTGGTGATCGGAACGGCGCTCTTGCGGGCCGGGGAGCAGTCGGTGACCATCCCCATCCGAACTATTGACGATGACGTGTTCTTCCTACCCAGCGACATGGTGGTGGCTGACTGGCCGGCCCGAGTGGGGACCGTGAACGTCGAGGACGGTGACCTCCTCCAGCGAGGGATGCCCCTCTTCGACCTCACCGAGCCGGTCTTCACCGTCAAGCTCTTCGCCAGCCCGACCGATCGGTCCAAACTGGCCGAAGGACAGGAGGTCACCGTCAACCTGGCCGCCGGTGACCAGGAGGTCGACGGCGTCATCACCGAACTGGACGACAACGCCACCACCTCCGGCAACAGCGAGATCTACGAGGGCGTGGTCGGGACCACCGAGGACCTGGTCGGGGTGGACGGAGCGGTGGTCACCATCGACGTGGTGGTGGAGCAGTCGGTGGATGCCGTAGTGGTCCCCATTGCCGCTGTGCTCTCCGACGGCGGCCAGGACACCGTGCGGGTCGTGACCCCTGAGGGCGTGATCGAGCGGCGGGCCGTAGAGGTCGGCATGCTCGACGGTGCTTACGTCGAGGTGGTGTCCGGCGTATCGGCCGGCGAGTTCGTGATCCTCGAAATAGACCGTTCGTGACCGAAACGGTCCTGGCTCTAGAGGGGGTCTCACGGGTCTACGGCGAGGAGGTCCAGGTCCACGCCCTCGACGAGGTCACGCTGGACATCCGGGCCGGGGAGTTCCTGTCCATCGTCGGACCATCTGGGTCCGGGAAGTCCACCCTGCTCGGTCTGCTGGGCATCCTGGACCTCCCGACCAGCGGGATCGTCCGGGTGCGAGGGACCGACGCCACCCAGTTGTCCGATGCCGAACGGTCCCGCCTTCGCGGCGAGGCCATCGGCTTCGTGTTCCAGCAGTTCCACCTCATCCCACACCTCACGGCAACCGGCAACGTGGAGGCAGCGCTGCTCTACCGGGGCCTGTCGGCCCGGGAACGCCGCGGTCGTGCCCTGTCGGCCCTGGAACAAGTCGGCCTGGGAGCCCGTCACGACCACCGTCCGGTCCAGATGTCGGGTGGGGAGCAGCAGCGGGTGGCCATCGCCCGGGCCATCGCCACCGAGCCCAGCGTGATCCTGGCCGACGAGCCCACCGGGGCGCTGGACTCTCACAACGCTGAGAACGTGCTGCAGATCTTCGGGGACCTCCAGTCCCCCGAACGGGCCGTCTGCATCGTCACCCACGACCTGCACGTAGCCCACGCAGCCCGTCGGAAGATCTCCATGCTCGACGGCCAGATTGTGGCCGACGAGGCCTTGGCCCCGGCATGAGGCGCTTCCGGGAACTCCTAGGGGTCGCCTTCTCAGGGTTGACCTCGCGCAAGGTCCGGACCCTGCTCATCATGCTGGGTCCGGTGCTGGGCGTGGCCGCCATCGTGGCCGCCATCGGCATCAACGAGAGCTCTAAGGGCCATCTGAAGGCCAAGCTCCAGGAGTTGGGGACGGACCTGATCGTGGTCAACGCCTCCTCGGGCCTGGGTTTCGGACAGGATCCGGTGATCGAGGCCGCCGCCGTAGCCCGGGTCCGCCGCCTTCCCGACGTGGTGGCCGTCACCGGCACCCGTCAGATGTCCGACATCGTGACCGTGCCCTTTGCCGGGGCCGAAGATTATTATCGGGCCTTCCCGGTGCCGGTTATCGCCAGTGGCCTGGACCTTCCGGAGACGCTGGAGGTGTCGTTGGTTAGCGGACGGTTCCTGAATGACTTTGACGAGTCCTCGGGTGCCCGGGTGGCCGTCATCGGCCGGGACCTGGCCGACGAGTACGGCTATCTGCGGGGTGAGTCGCGGACCATCGAGCTGAATGGCGTTCCCTACGGGGTCATCGGGGTCCTGGACTACGTGCTGCTGGAACCGTCCATGGACTCGGCGGTTTTCATGACTTTCACCAGTGCCGTGAATGACTGGGACCTGGAGGATCCGGATCCCAGCCGGCTGTACGTGCGGGCTCCGACCAACACCGTGCTGGTGGCCGAGGAGATCCCGATCGTGGTCAGCCTGGGCGGGCCAGACGGTGCCAACGCCTCGGTGCCCACCGACCTGCTGGACGCCCAGTCCCAGGTCGACGAGAGCCTCAACAACCTGACCAAGATGATGGGCGGCCTGGCTCTCGTGGTGGGCGGGGTGGGGATCGCCAACGTGATGTCCATCTCGGTGATCCAGCGGTCGTCGGAGATCGGCATCCGGCGGGCCCTCGGGCACAGCCGTGGGACCATCGCCCTGCAGTTCTTGTTCGAGGCGCTGGCCGTCGGGGTGCTCGGGGGAATCGTGGGCGCCGGGGTGGGCGCTGGCGTCGTTTGGGCGGTGGCCGACGCCCGGGGGTACACCATGGTGCTGTCCGTGGTGGGCCTTGTCGGCTGGGCCCTAGTGTCGGTCGGTGTGGCCGTGGTGGCCGGGCTTTACCCGTCCACCAAGGCGGCCCGCCTGGAGCCCCTGGAGACGTTACGCCTCGGCTGACGAGGGATCCGACGGGCTGTCGTCCCACTCGCCCCAACGGCCCGTCGTAGCATCGGTTTCCGATGGCCCTTGACCTCGACGACTACGGCTGGTCCGGCGGTCCCCTACCC